>NZ_JBZSYN010000001.1:0-23587 GCF_058622915.1 Thermohalobaculum sp.
CGCGAGCCCAATCGCGACGCTCCGCGCGCCGTCAGCGCACAGGCGCGGCCCGCCCTTGATCTGCCGCAACGCCGCGCCGCCGGGCGCGCTGCTAGGATCGGGCGCCAAGCAACAGCCCGGAGACCCGCGATGAACTGGACCGATTTCCTCGACGAGACCAACGCCGAGATGGCGTCGCTCAGGAAGGCCATCCCCGAGCCCGCCACCGGTTTCGCCCGGCTGGCCAAGGCCGCCACCGCCAGGGGCGCGCTCGATCCCAAGACGAAGGAGCTGATGGCGCTGGCGATCGGCGTCGCCATCCGCTGCGACGGCTGCATCGCCTTCCACGCCAAGGCCGCCATGCGCCACGGCGCCACGCGCGAGGAGGTGGCCGAGACCATCGCCATGTGCGTCTACATGGGCGGCGGCCCCTCGATGATCTTCGGCGCCAAGGCGCTCGCCGCCTTCGACGCACTCTCGCGCGGCTGAGACCCGGAACGATTTAGGCGCCCGCCGCGGCCGCGGCGGGCGCCTTTCTCACGGGCAGGCCCCTTGTCGGGCCTGCGAGGCTCGCGGGCTCAGAAGGTGAGCGTCAGGAGCGCCCAGACCGTGTCGTTGTCCCCGGCGTTCCGGCCGGCGCCATCGACATTGTGCGTGCTTCCGTCGAACTCGAAATAGTGCACGTATTGCAGGCTCAGCCGCGGGTTGAACCACGGATAGGTCTTCCACGGCGTCTTGTTC
Source organism: Thermohalobaculum sp. (assembly GCF_058622915.1). Taxonomy (NCBI): domain Bacteria; kingdom Pseudomonadati; phylum Pseudomonadota; class Alphaproteobacteria; order Rhodobacterales; family Paracoccaceae; genus Thermohalobaculum; species Thermohalobaculum sp. Next base: position 721 of record NZ_JBZSYN010000001.1, read on the forward strand.
AGCGGCAGATAGTCGACCTGCAGGGTCACGTTCTGGCTGTCCGGCGAGCCGTTCGTGGTGCCGTAGTAAGCGGCATCGCTGTCGCCCCACACAACGCCGCCTCCGGCGGTGAACTGCAGCGTCTTGTCGTAGAGATAGCTGGCACTCGCATTGAAGCTGCTCAGCTGGTTGGAGTTGTTGTCGGCGTTGCCCAGCGCGTGGCTCGCATGCAGGTCCTGGTACTCCTGGATGAAGTTCATGCGGGCGGTGACGCTGTCGCGCTGGCCCATGTACTGGTACTGCGCGTCAACCCCGATATCGGTATAGGCATCGGATCCCTGGCTCTTATCACCGTCGGGATAGAGCGGTGCGTAAAGCCCGAAGGTGCCGAGCGCGAGATTGCTCTTGCCCCAGTCGGTCTGCCAGAAGAAGCGCCAGTAGGGCGCGGGCCCGTCGGACTGCGGCGTGCCTTCCGAATCGCCGGTCAGCGTGTCGATACTCGCATGCGACAGCGTGTGATAGGCGCCCGCCTCGCCGTAGAAGGCATTGTTCCACATGGCATAGACGGTCGCCCCCGCCGCGATCTGGCCCAGACCCTCGGCGATCAGCGGCCCCGCCGCGGGCGCCGGCGCCAGCGCCGAGCCGTCGAAGGGGAAGCCCCAGACCGGGCTGCTGTTCAGCACGTCCTGCACGCCCGGGCTGTTGTTGAGGCTGACGCCGTAGACCAGGTTGCCGCCGCCGATGCTGGCGGTGTCGGCGAAGCGCACGTCCATGTTGTCCCAGGCGAAGACCCGCCCGACCCCGTCATAGGTGCCCTGCAAGAAGGCGCCGATCTTGCCGAACAGCTTGCCGCCGTAGAACAGGCTGACCTGGTCCAGCGCGAAATTGTCGTTCTTGCCGAAATGCGGCGCCGCATCGTCGGGCTGGTCCTTGGCGGTGTGGGTGAACGAGGCCTGCGCCCAGGCGCCGAACTTCTCGTAGAACGGCGCCTGGCCCATGGTGTAGCCGTTCAGCTTGAACTGCCGCCCCAGCGCCGTGAGCTGCGGATACACCGTGTGGCAGGCATTGCACTCAAGCCCCGTCTGCCGCGCAAAGGGCGGTATGGCATAGGCGCTGTCGACCGGTGCGAAGATGCCGATCAGGCAAATGGCGATCAGCCCGCGCAACCGCAACGCACCGGTCAGCCCGGCCATGCGCGCGCAAGCCGCAGGGCCACTGCGTGCGGACTCCGCCCGCACCTTATTTTTAGACACTCTCATCTGAAAGTCCCCCTCTCGTCACGGCGGTCCGTCTGGATCGGACGCCGAACGAAGGGGTCGCTGCTCGGCCACGGCGTTAGCCAGCCGCGGCACACCGCCACGATCTCTTTAGTTCGCCAGTCCGAACCCGGATCGCCTTGAAAAGAAAGGATACTCTCAAGCCCGGCGAGCGTCAAAGCCTATCCGGCCAAAACCGGCCGGGTGCGACGCTTTGCCCGAGAAGCAGGTGTGGAATCCGGGCCTGGTGCCGCCTCAGGCCAGCACCAGGCCGATGCCGCCGATCAGGATCAGACTCAGCGCCCAGACCAGGTCGAGGTTGAACCAGCTGCGCGACAACACCCGGATGCCCAGCCAGCCATGCACGGCAAAGGCAATCAGCCCGCCGGCCGTGACCATCGCCAGCGCGTGCACCGAGGCGACCAGCACCGCCGTGGCCGTATTCTGCGTCATCAGGATCGAGGCCGCCTCGTGCCCGGCGCCGGCGGCGCTGGGATTGGTGCACAGCCCCAGATAGATCGGCAGCAGCATGAAGCCCGCGCCGTGCGCCGTGGCGATGGCGAACGACCACAGCGCCATGCGCGTCGGCGGGATCCGGGCCAGCGCGCGCGGATGCCGGCGCCAGATCAGCCGGAACACGCCGAAGGCGATGACCCCGAGGCTCGCACCCATGCGGATCACGTGCTCCCACCCCATCAGCGCCGTGAGCAGCGCGAACGGCAGCAGGATCATCAGCATGGCCACGAGGTGCCCCAGGGCCAGCGGCGGCAGCGCCGCGGCCACGTCGCGCCGCCCGCGCCCCATCAGTCCGGCCGAGACGGCGAGGGGCCAACCCATGCCCGGATTGACCCCGTGATACATGCCGCTGGCGACCACGGCCAGCCACAGGCCGACCGTGGTCCACTGGGCGTCGGGCACCGTCAGACGGACGGGTAGCAGAAGGACTCGGTCGAGCAGTCGCCTCCCTCGAGCCGGATCTGGTGGGTGCCGTAGCCCTTGGGGAACTCGACCCAGAATTTCTTGTCGAGCTTGAGCCCGCCCTTGGCGCCGACATCGGCCTTGACCATCGCGCCGGGCACGCCGTCGGGATAGAACTGGGTGTCCCAGGTCGAGTAGAGCGAGTTGGTCCAGTAGACCCGCTTGCCGTCGCGGCTGATCTCGACCATCTGCGGCCCGCCGCCGAAGTCCTTGCCGTTCGGGTGCTTGGTGCGCCGGGCGATGCCGCCCACATGCACCGAGCCGACCAGCTCGGGCTTGAACGGGTCGCTCACGTCGTACTGGCGCATCTCGCCGGTGCCCCAGCAGGCGACATAGAGGAAGCGGTCGTCGAGCGACAGATCGATGTCGGTGATCAGCGGCGGCACGGCGCCGAAGCCCTTGAGCAGCGGCGGCAGCTTGTCGGCGTCGGCCGGCTCGGGCGGCACCACGGCGGTCTTCTTGCAGTGGAACTTGCCGCCCTCGCGCCACCAGGTCCAGATCGAGCCCTCGAGGTTGGTGGTGTCCACCACGACGCCGACGAAGCCGTATTCCTTGATCGGGTCGTGCGCGGGCCTGACCTCCAGCGCCATCTGGTGGTTGGCGCCCAGGTCGATGGTCTGCACGTTGCGCCGCGCGCGCAGGTCCCAAAAGTGCAGCCTGTGGCCGTACTTGTTGCCCAGCAGGTCCTCGGGCACGATGCCGTTCTCGAACTGCGGCGGCAGCGCCCATTCGCTGGTGACCATGTAGTCGCGCGGCAGGTTCCACCAGAAATCGTAGTGCTTGTCCTGCGGGCCGCGGTCGATCTCCCAGCGGCCGATCACATCGAAGGTCTCGCAGTCCATGATGAACACGCCGGGCGGTCCCTGGGTGCCATCGGGGCCGCGCCCGCCCAGCGTCGAGACATAGATGCCCTCGGGCCCGCAATGGATGGTGTGGGGCCGCGAATAGCCGGTCTTGCGGAACACCTCCTCGGGCTCGATGATCTTGTGGATCTTGGCCTTGGTCGCCTCGGGCTTGGTGTCGACCACGTAGATGCGCGAGGAGCGCAACCCCGGGATGATCAGGAAGCGGCGCTCCTGGAAGGGATGGCCGAGCATGGGCGAGAGCGCCGACGAGCAGGCGTTCCAGCCGAAATGGTGGAACTCGTCGCCCTTGTTCGGCACCATCACCTTGTGCACGACCTTGCCGTAGCTCTTGGACTTGGGGTCGACATCGACCACCGCCAGCCCGTCGGGCTTCGAGAAGTCCGGGCTCAGCATCAAGGTGTAGGCGATCTTCTCCGCAGGGGCTTCCATCGCCAGCTTCGCCGTGGCGTGGAAGGTCGGGTCTGGACGGACTGTCATGGCTCCTCCCGCTATTGGCCGCTGCGTCTTGTCGATTTCTATTAGGGCGGCGGCCGTGAATCGTCCGCACCGGTCGGGATGCGCGCAGACCTGAATTGTGCTCTTCGACCTGGATGCACGCAAATACGGACTCGGCGGCAGTCTGACCCGCACCCCCGGGGCATGGCAATTAAAATCTTGGCGGCCCCGGATCGCCCGGCCGCGGCGCGCGCCGGTCCGGCTAGAGGCTGACCGTGCCGCCCGGCGCCCGGATCAGGGCGCCGAGCCGGGTCGGTCCGCCGGTCTCGGTGAAGGCCACCGGCCCCTCCACCGCGCCCAGCGCCGCGTGCGTGGGCGCCGCCCCGGCGCCGCCGATCTCGAGCCGCTCGAGCGCGAGCCCCCGCGGGTCGAGCCGCCTGGCGGGGTGCAGCCCCGACGTCCAGCGGATGGTCAGGGGCCAGGCGCCATCGAGCGGCAGCGCCCGGTCCCTGGGCAGCCGCACCTCCCAGGTCAGATCGTCGCGCGCAAACCCCGCGGGCGGCTCGCATGGCACCGGCGGGCGCAGCGCGGCGAGGTCGTCCACCGTCACCGCCCAGGCGATCAGCGCCGGTCCCCCGGCCAGCCGCGCCTGCACCGCCGGGTCGTCCAGCCCGAACCAGCGCGGCCGGGCGGGGGCCTGGCCGTCGGGGTCGATGGCGATCAGCTCGAGATAGCTCTCCCCCAGCCCCCACAACGCGTTGTGCGTGCCCATCTGCAGGTGCCGCCCGCCGCCCTGGGCCGGGACGCCGAGCCGCGCCTCGAGCCAGGCGCGGCCCTGGTCGAGCTCAGCCGCGGCGACGACGATATGGTCGAGCCTGGCCTTCGCCATGGCCGCTTCCTCCCTGCCCGCTCACCCTGCCCGCGGGCGGCGTCCGGCCCCGGAAAATTCTTACAGGTCTTATATAAGACCTGTAAGAATTAACCACGACGGATCCGGACCAAAATCGCCCCCGTCCGCTCAGCCCTTGCGCCGCTTCTCGCGCATGGCCAGCAGCCGCAGCCGCAGCGCGTTGATGCGAATGAAGCCCTCGGCGTCCTTCTGGTCGTAGGCGCCGCGGTCGTCTTCGAAGGTGACGTGGCTCTCGGAGTAGAGCGAGTCGGGCGAGGCGCGCCCGATAACCTGCGCCAGGCCCTTGTAAAGCTTGACCTTCACGGTGCCGTTGACCGGCTCCTGGCTGCGGTCGATCAGCGCCTGGAGCATGTCGCGCTCGGGGCTGAACCAGTAGCCGTTGTAGATCAGCTCGGCATAGCGCGGCATCAGCTCGTCCTTGAGATGCGCGGCGCCCCGGTCGAGCGTGATCGACTCGATGCCGCGGTGCGCCGCCAGCAGGATCGTCCCCCCCGGCGTCTCGTAGATCCCCCGCGACTTCATGCCGACATAGCGGTTCTCCACCAGGTCGATGCGGCCGATGCCGTGCCTGCGGCCGTAGTCGTTGAGCTGGGTCAGGAGCGCGGCGGGGCTCAGCTTCTTGCCGTCGATGGCCACCGCGTCGCCGTTTTCGAACGCGATTTCAATGACTTCCGGCGTATCCGGGGCGTCCTCGGGGGCCACCGTGCGCTGGTAGACGTAATCGGGCGCCGACTGGCCCGGGTCCTCCAGCACCTTGCCCTCCGACGAGGTATGCAGAAGGTTCGCATCCACCGAGAACGGCGCCTCGCCGCGCTTGTCGCGCGGCACCGGCACCTGGTGCGCCTCGGCCCATTCGAGCAGCCTGGTGCGGCTGGTCAGGTCCCATGTCCGCCAGGGCGCGATGATGCGGATGTCGGGCTCGAGCGCATAGGCCGCCAGCTCGAAGCGCACCTGGTCGTTGCCCTTGCCGGTGGCGCCATGGGCGATGGCGTCGGCCCCGGTCTCGCGCGCGATCTCGACCATGCGCTTGGAGATCAGCGGCCGCGCGATCGAGGTGCCGAGCAGGTAGAGCCCCTCGTACTGCGCGTTGGCGCGGAACATCGGGGACACGAAGTCACGCACGAACTCCTCGCGCAGGTCCTCGATGTAGATGTTCTCGGGGCGGATGCCCAGAAGCTCGGCCTTTTTGCGCGCCGGCTCCAACTCCTCGCCCTGGCCGAGGTCGGCGGTGAAGGTCACCACCTCGCAGCCATAGGTGGTCTGCAGCCATTTCAGGATGATCGAGGTGTCGAGCCCGCCCGAATAGGCGAGGACGACCTTCTTCGGATTCGACATCGGCGCGCTCCATCCGGCGGGGAGTTCGGGCGCGTTCTAGGAGCAAAGCCCCGCCCGCGCAAGCCGCGCTCAGTCGACGCCGATGGCGGCGCGGAAGCGCCGCGCGATCACCGCGCCGTCCTTCTCGGGCAGCGCCCAGGGCTCCTCGGTCAGGGCGATCTTGGCCACGGCGAAGCCGGGGCCGGGGGCGGCAAACATCAGCTCGGCCAGATCGTCGAGCTGGTCGAGCGCGGTCACGGTGAGCGTACGCGCGATGCCGGCGCCGCGGGCGATGCCGCACAGGTCGGTGCCCGCCGCGGTCAGGCCCGTCTGGCGCCCGGTCTCGCCGAAGCTCTCGTTGTCGAGCACCAGGATGGCCAGGTTTTCGGGCGCCTGCGCCGCCACCACGGCGAGGCTGCCGATCCCCATCATCATCTCGCCGTCCCCGGTGAGCGCCATGACGCGGCGGCCCGGCTGCGCCAGCGCCAGGCCGAGCGCGGTGGGCACCGCCAGCCCCATGCCGCCCCACGAATAGAGGTATTCGGGCGAGTCGCCGGCGGCGAAGCAGTCCCAGGTGGGGCTGCCCAGCCCCGGCACCACCAGCGCCCCGGCGCGCCGCGCCAGAAGCGCGGAGACCAGCTCGCGCCGCCGGATCAGGTTGGATGCGCTCATCTTCCGGCCCCCTATTTGCCGAATCCCTGCTTGCCGAATCCCTTCTTGCCGAATCCCTTCGCGCCGATGATGCGCTGGCTGACCAGCACGGCGGCCGAGAGATTGCCGTTGAAGGCGAGATCGGCGGCCGCCGCGAAGGTCTCGCCGACCTCCGCCGCGCGGTCGACCGGGAAGCACTTGACCCCCATCGTCTCGAGCACCGCTCGCGCGCCCTGGCCCATGGGGACCTGCCACGGGTTGAACTCGCCCCATTGCCCGCGCATAGTCACCAGCATCAGGCAGGGGGCGCGCAACGTCTGCGCATAGCCCAGCGCGTTGACGCAGTTGCCCACGCCCGAGGACTGCAGCGCCATCATCGCGCGCCGGCCGCCGAGCCAGAGCCCGGCCAGCACGCCCACCCCCTCCTCCTCGGTCGAGAGCGTGACGACGCGGGTCGCGGCGTCGGCCTCGCACATCCCGAGCAGCCGCGTCAGCCCGCCATCGGGCACGGTGGCGACGGTGGCGATCTCGCGCGCCCGCATCGCCTCGAACACATCCGCCGACCAGTCCTGTGCCGCCATCCCTGCCTCGCGCCCTGCCTCGCGCCCCGTCTCGCCCCTTCGGTTGCGCGGAGGCTAGCCGGGTGCCAAAACCGCGGCAAGCGTCGGGCGGGCTCTATCACGGAGGCGATGTCATGCAGGACGATCTGTTCCCCGGCTTCGGCAGCGAGCGGATCGACTGCGGCGGCCTGCGCCTGCACTGCCGCGTGGGCGGCAAGGGGCCGCCGCTCCTGCTGTTGCACGGCTACCCGCAGACCCACGCCACCTGGCACCGGGTGGCGCCGGGCCTCGCCGAGCATTTCACCTGCGTCGTCGCCGACCTGCCTGGCTATGGCGACAGCGACGCACCGGCGCCGGGCGAGGACCAATTTCCCTATACCAAGCGGGCCATGGGCCAGGCCATGGCGCGGCTGATGCAGCGGCTGGGCTTTCCCCGCTTCTCGCTGCTGGGCCACGACCGCGGCGCGCGCGTGGCCTATCGCCTGGCGCTGGACCAGCCCGAGCGCATCGAGCGGCTGGGCCTCGTCGAGGTGATCCCGACCTGGGAAATGTGGGCCCGCTTCGACGCCGAGATGGCGCTCAGGACCTATCACTGGACCTTCCTCGCCCAGCCCGCGCCGCTGCCCGAGCGCATGATCGGGGCCGACCCGGTGGCCTATCTCGACTGGACGCTGGCGAGTTGGGCCGGGGAGCGGACGCTCGCGGCGTTCGACCCGCGCGCGCTGGCCGCCTATCGCGCGGCCTTCGCCCGGCCCGAGCGCATCCGCGCCATGTGCGCCGACTATCGGGCCGGGGCGGGGCTGGACCGCGCCCATGACGAGGCCGACCGGGCGGCGGGGCGGCGCATCCGCGCGCCGCTGCACCTGGTCTGGGCCGCGACCGGCTTTCCCGCCGCCACCGGCGACCCGCTGGGCATCTGGCGCGGCTGGGCCACGGACGTGACCGGCACCCGGATCGAGGCCGGGCATTTCGGCCAGGAGGAGAACCCGCAAGCCGTGCTGGCCGCGCTGGCGCCCTTCCTCAGCGGCTCGTGAGCGCGGTTTGGGTGGTGCAGGCGGGCCGGCGCGGCATGCCCGAGAGCACCCAGTCGGCCACCTCGCCCCATACGCGGGCGGCCTGCAGGTCGCGAAACAGCAGGTGCCAGCCGTCGGGGTAGGTGACCACCTCGCGCGGGCCCTTGAGGCGCCGGAACACCTGGCGCACGCTCTTGTTCGGCGTGATCTGGTCCTTGTCGCCCAAGAGCAGGAGCGCCGGCAGGCGGACATGCGCGGCCGCCTCCTCGGCCAGGTCCGAGAGGCGCACGAGGCCGTAGAGCTCGCGCGCGCTCGGCGGCTTGAGGTAATGCGGATCGCGTGCCAGCGCACGCAGAAGCGGGATGTTGTCGCTGGCCTGGATCGAGACGATGCCCTTGCCGGAGAAGCGCCCGTCGGGCAAGACCAGCGCCGCCGCCCAGGCAAGCACCCGGTAGGCCGGGTTCATCTTGTCGCCGCCCCAGACGGCGGGGGCCGCGAGCACCAGGCCCTGGGCGTCCAGGCCCTCGCCGGCGGCGGCCAGCGTGACGCCGCCGCCCATCGAGTGGCCGACCACGATCAGCGGCAGGCAGGGATGGCGCGCGTGGATGTGGCGGGCCACGGCGCGCAGGTCCTCGACCAGCGTCTTGGCCCCCGGCCAGCGGCCGAACGAGGGGTTCCGGCCGAAGCCGCGCTGGTCGTAGGCATAGGTGGTGATGCCGCGCGTGGCCCAGTACTCGGCCGCCGACTCGAAGGTGCTGGGGCCGTAGTCGCCGAAGCCGTGCACGCCCAGGATCACGGCGCGGGGCTCGCCCTTGGCGTCCCAGTGCGACAGCGCGAGCTCGGTGCCGCCTGACGCCTGCACGTGCTCGGGGGGCACCGGGCCCGAGGGCGCGGGCAGTGCGCCCCCGACGGCGCAGGCGCTCAGCAGCGTGAGCGCCAACGCGCTCAGCCAAGCAGCCGGGCGATTTCTGCCCTGAGCCACGGCAGGACCTCCTCGGCGAACCAGGGGTTGCGCTTGAGCCAGGCGGTGTTGCGCCAGCTCGGATGCGGCAGCGGCAGCATGGTGGGCGTGTGGGCGCGCCACGCGCGCACGGTCTCGGTCAGCGTGCGGCCGCGGGCCGCGCCCAGATGCCAGGCCTGGGCATAGCTGCCGACCAGCAGCGTCAGCTCGATCTTGGGCAGCGCGGCCAGCAGCTCGGCGCGCCAGGTCCGGGCACAGACCGCGGGCGGCGGCAGGTCGGCGCCGCGCGCGTCGTAGCCGGGGAAGCAGAAGGCCATCGGCACCACGGCGACGCGGCCGAGGTCGTAGAAGGTGGCGCGGTCGACGCCCATCCAGGCGCGCAGGCGGTCGCCCGAGGGATCGTCGAAGGGCAGGCCGGAGGCGTGCACGCGCGCGCCGGGCGCCTGACCCGCCACCAGGATCCGCGCGCTGGGCGCGGCGCGCAGCACGGGGCGCGGCGCGTGGCCGGTGGCCGTGGCGGCGAAGCGCCCGGCGCAGAGCCTGCAGCCGGCGATGCGGGCGAGAACTCCATCGGCCAGAGCATCCATGCGCGCGACAATATCGCGCCCAGCGCCGACGGCAATGCGGGCGCTTCGCCGCAGGCGGAGGTATGTGGCATATTAGATTCCAGTCTTTCCAGCCCGGATTTGGCTTGCTAAAGACGCTGGGCCGAAATAGGTGCAGATGCCGCCAAGGCGGCAGCCGAACGCTGCCCAGGACCGCGCAGACGGCCCACGGGGCGGCAAGGGGAGGAACGGGGACTGGCGTGATCCGGCTGATCCTCATAACGCTGACGCTGTTTGGCTACTGGCTCCTTCTGTCGGGCCACTACCAGCCGTGGTACGTGGTCTCGGGCGCGCTGCTGACGCTCGCCGTGGTCGGCTTCTGCCTGTTCAAGGGAATCACCGACCAGGAGGGATTCCCCATCGAGATGCTGCCGCGCGGGCTGGTCTACTGGCCCTGGCTGGGCTGGCAGATGGTGCTCTCGGCGCTTGCCGTGGCGCGCCTCATCGTCGACCCCAGGCTTCCGATCTCGCCGACCATGGTGAAGGTCGCGGCCGAGCAGAAGACCGCCGTGGGGCTGACCGTCTACGCCAACTCGATCACGCTGACGCCGGGCACCATCTCGGTCGAGGTCTCCGAGCGGCAGAAGGCCATCTGGGTGCACTGCATCACGCGCGAGAACGCCGAGGGCTTCGCCGACGACGAGATGAACCACCGCGTCGCCTGGATGGACCGGGCGGCGGCGGAGGGGCCGGCATGATGTTCGCCGTCGCCATCGTCGCGGTGCTGGCGGCGCTGGCGCTGGCCGTGGCGCGCGCGCTGATCGGACCGACTGCCTTCGACCGGCTCTTGGCGGCCAACAGCGTCGGCACCTCCGCCATCCTGCTGCTCGCGCTGTTCGGCTTCATGACCGGGCGGCCGGATTTCCTCGACATCGCGCTGGTCTACGTGCTGCTCAACCTGATCGGCATCCTCGCCGTGCTCAAGTTCTTCCGCTACGGCGCGCTCGGCCACGCCCAGGAGCCCGGGCGGGAGCAGCAATGATGGCGGCGGTGCTCGACATCCTCAGCTGGATCGCGCTGACCACGGGCGGCGTCTTCTATGTCATCGGCGCCATCGGCCTGAACCGCATGCCCGAGGTGTTCACCCGCATGCACGCGGTCTCGGTCGGCGAGACGCTGGGGCTGGCGCTGCTGGTGTTCGGCATGCTGCTTCAGGCCGGCTTCACGCTGGTCGCGGTCAAGCTGATCTTCATCGTCATCGCGCTGTGGACCGGCGGCGCGGTGGCGACCCACGCGCTGGCGCGCGCGGCGCTGCATGCCGGCGAGTGGCCGCTCCTGGCCGACGCCCAGGGCCGGCTGGCGCGCACCGAGCCGGTGACCATCTTCCCCGAGCTGCGCGAGCGGCTCGAGGCGCCGCTGGTCTCCGAGACCCTCCAGGAGGCGCGCGACCCCGCCTCCTCCGGCGTGCCCATGGGCCCGCGCGGCCCCCTTCCCGATCCGGATTCGGGCGGGAGCTGAGCCTGTGGAAGAATTCATCAACATGGTGCTGCTGACGCTGATCGCGGCTGTTACCATCGGCATCATCCGCGTGCGCAACCTGTTCGCCGTGGTGGTGCTGACCGGCGCCTACAGCTTTCTCATGGCCTCGGTGATGCTGGTGCTCGATGCGGTCGACGTGGCGATGACCGAGGCCGCGGTCGGCGCCGGCGTCTCGATGGTGCTGGCGCTGGGCGCGCTCTACCTGACCAAGACCGAGGAGGCGCCGCCGCGCTACTCGCCCGTCCTGCCGCTGTTCGTCGTCGCCGCCACCGCCGCTGTGCTGATCTGGGGCACCTGGGGCCTGCCGCCCTTCGGCGACGCCAGCTCGGCGCTGAACACCGGGGTCGGCTTCGAGTACCTGCAGCGCACCTTCCCCGAGACGCACATCCCCAACGTGGTCACCGCCGTGCTGGCCTCCTACCGCGGCTACGACACGCTGGGCGAGACCACGGTGATCTTCACCGCGGGCATCGGCGTGCTGGTGCTGCTGCGCCGCTTCCGCAAGCAGGGCTGAGGAGGACGGAATGCGCCTTGACACCCTGCTCCGCGTCGTCTCGAAGGTCTTCCTGCCGTTCATCTTCGTGTTCGCGCTCTACGTGCAGTGGCACGGCGACTTCGGCCCGGGCGGTGGCTTCCAGGCCGGGGTAATCGTGGCGGCGGGCGTGATCCTCTATGCCATCATCTTCGGGCTCGACGCGGCGCAGCGCGCGGTGCCGATCTGGCTGGTCGAGATCATGGTGCCGCTGGGCGTGATGATCTACGCCGGCGTCGGCGTCGCCGGCATCCTCACCGGGGGCATGTATCTCGACTACAACACGCTGGCGCGCGAGCCCGCGCACGGCCAGGAATGGGGCGTCTTCCTGGTCGAGATCGGCGTGCTCGTCACCGTCTCCGGCACCATGCTGGCGATCTTCTACGCCTTCGCGGGGAGGGGCCGGAAGTGACGGTGATCGGCGAGCTGATCGCGCACTACAACTACTTCGTCACCATCTTCCTGATGGTAGCGGGCCTCTACATCGTCGTGGCCAGGTCGAACCTGATCAAGACGCTGTTGGGCCTGTCGGTGTTCCAGACCTCGGTCTACCTGCTCTATCTCAGCCCGGGGAAGGTGTTCCACGGCACGCCGCCGATCATCAGCCCGGACTACCACGTCTACACCAACCCACTGCCGCACGTGCTGATCCTGACGGCCATCGTGGTCGGCATCGCCACGCTCGCCCTCGGCCTCGCCCTCGTGGTGCGCATCAACGAGGCCTACGGCACCATCGAGGAGGACGAGCTGATGGATGTCGTCAACCGCGAGGACCGGGCCGAATGACCGAGGCAGGGGGGATCAGCCTTGCCGAACACCTGCCCGCCCTGCAGGTGGTGGTGCCGCTGATCGCGGCGCTGACCGCGGCGCTGGTGCGCCACGGGCCCACGGCCTGGCTGATCGCCTTCGTCACCTCCTGGGCCATGCCGGTGATCGCGTTCACGCTTCTGGCGCAGGTGCTGGCCGGCGGGCCGATCTCGTATCACATCGGCGACTGGGCGCCGCCGGCGGGCATCGAGTACCGGGTCGACTTGGCGAATGCCTTCCTCTTGATCCTGGTCTCGATCATGGCGGCGCTGGTGATGACCTACGCGCCGCGCTCGATCGCCGACGAGATCCCGCGCGAGCGGCAGGGCTGGTACTACGCGGTGTTCCTGCTCAACCTCGCCGGGCTCCTGGGTATCTCGATCACGGGCGACGCCTTCAACCTGTTCGTCTTCCTCGAGATCTCCTCGCTGTCGACCTACATCCTGATCGCGCTGGGGCGCGACCGCCGGGCGCTGGTCTCGGCCTACCAGTACCTGGTGATCGGCACCATCGGCGCCACCTTCTACGTCATCGGCGTCGGGCTTCTGCTGCTGCTGACCGGCACGCTGAACCTGATGGACATCGCCATCAAGCTGCACCATGTCGAGGACACCCGGGCGCTGATCGCGGCGCTGGCCTTCATCGGCACCGGCATCGCGCTCAAGCTGGCGCTGTTCCCGCTGCATCTGTGGCTGCCCAACGCCTATGCCTTCGCGCCGTCGTCCACCACCGCCTTCCTCGCCTCGACGGCGACCAAGGTGGCGATCTACGTGCTGCTGCGCTTCTTCTTCTCGGTCTTCGGCGTGCAGCTCGCCTTCGGCGGCACCGCGGCGGCCAACATGCTGCTGGTGCTGGCGGTGATCGGCATGGTGGCGCCCTCGCTGGTGGCGATCTTCCAGACCAACGTGAAGCGGATGCTGGCGTACTCCTCGGTGGCGCAGGTCGGCTACATCATCCTGGGCATCGCGCTGGTCAGCCAGACCGGGCTGACGGGCGGCATCAGCCACATCTTCAACCACGCCATCATCAAGGGCGCGCTGTTCCTCTCGATCGGCTGCATGGTCTATGCCACCGGCATCACGCGGATCGATCAGATGGCCGGGGTCGGGCGCACCATGCCCCTGACCATGGGTGCCTTCGTGGTCGCCGGGCTGGGGCTGATCGGCGTGCCGGGCACGGCCGGCTTCGTCTCCAAGTGGTACCTGATCCAGGGCGCGCTGGAGCAGGGGCTGTGGTGGCTCGCCGGCGTCATCGTGTTCTCCTCGCTGCTCGCCGTCGTCTACATCGGCCGGGTGGTCGAGATCGCCTGGTTCCGCGCCCCCGACGGCGCCGCGGCGGCGCCGCGCAAGCCGCCCGTGGAGATGGTCGCGGTCACCTGGGTGCTGACGCTGGCGGTGATCTATTTCGGCTTCGACACCCGGATCAACGCGGGCATCGCCGGCCAGGCGGCCCATCTGCTGCTGGCGGGGTACCGATGAGCGGGATGACGAGCGAGACCCTGGTGCTGCTGGCCATCGCGCTGCCCGCGCTCGGGGCGGTCGGCATCTTCCTGGCCGGGCGCTGGCCCAACCTGCGCGAGGGCGTGACGCTCGTGACCGCCGGCCTGACCTTCCTGGCGGTGCTGGAGCTGCTCATGCGCGTGCTGGGCGGCGCGCGGCCCGTGGCCGGGGACTGGCTTGTGTTCGGCACCGGCACGGGCTCGTTCGACGTCTCGATCGGCTTCGCCGTCGAGCCCCTGGGCATGCTGTTCGCCACCATCGCCTCGGGCTTGTGGATCGTGAACTCGATCTACTCGATCGGCTACATGCGCGGCAACGCCGAGCCGCGCCAGACGCCCTACTACATGTGCTTCGCGGTGGCGATCTCCTCGGCGCTGGGAGTCGCCTTCGCCTCCAACCTCGCCACGCTGTTCCTGTTCTACGAGATCCTGACGCTGTCGACCTATCCGCTGGTCACGCACCGCGGCGACGCCGAGGCCAGGGCCAAGGGCCGGGTCTATCTGCTGATGCTGCTCGGCAGCTCGATGATGCTGTTCCTGCCGGCGATCATCTGGACCGGGGTGGTGGCCGGCACGCTGAACTTCGTGCCGGGCGGGGTGCTGGCCGGGGCGGGGCTGTCGGGCCTGGCGGTCGGCGTGCTGCTCGCGCTCTACATCTTCGGCGTCGGCAAGGCGGCGGTGATGCCGATGCATTACTGGCTGCCCTCGGCGATGGTGGCGCCCACCCCGGTCTCGGCGCTCTTGCACGCGGTGGCCGTGGTCAAGGCCGGCGTCTTCACCATCGTCAAGGTGATCGTCTATATCTTCGGCATCAAGTTCCTCGCCGCCTCGGGCGCCGGCAACTGGCTGGTCTACGTCGCCGGATTCACGGTGATCGTGGCCTCGATCGTGGCGCTGATGCAGGACAACCTGAAGCTCAGGCTGGCCTATTCCACCGTCAGCCAGCTGTCCTATATCGTGCTGGCCGCGGCGATCCTGACGCCGATCTCGCTGATCGGGGCGGCGCTGCACATCGCCGCGCATGCGGTCTCCAAGATCACGCTGTTCTTCGCCGCGGGCTCGATCTACACCGCGGCGCATCTCACCGAGATCAGCCAGCTCGACGGCATCGGCCGCCGGATGCCGTGGACCATGGGCGCCTTCGCGGTGGGCGCGCTGTCGATGATCGGGGTGCCGCCGACGGCGGGCTTCGTCTCCAAGTGGTTCATGCTGCAAGGCGGCATCTCCAGCCACAACTGGGTGGCGGTGGCGGTGATCATCGTCTCGACCTGCCTCAACGCCAGCTATTTCCTGCCGATCGTCTACCGCGCCTTCTTCCGCGCCCCGCCCGCGCCCGCGTCCGGGCACCACGCGCATGGCGAGAGCCCGGTGCCGGTGGTGCTGGCGCTGACGGTGACGGCGCTGCTGACGCTGGGCATGTTCTTCTTCCCCTCCATTCCGTTCGACCTCTCGCACGCGCTGGTCGCAGCAAAGGTGAGTCCATGAGCGACAGGAACACGAGCGACTCGAAAACACCCGCCCCCGGCGAGCCGGAGCACTGGCTGGCGCGCCCGGCGACCATCCGCGGCCTGTGGCTGGCGCTGGCCGGGGTGCTGGTCGTGCTGCTGCTGGCTCAGCTCGCCTTCCCCCGCGAGGGCCATTTCGGCATCGACGGCAGCTTCGGCTTCGCCGCCTGGTACGGCTTCGCCGCCTGCGCGGCGCTGGTCTTCGTGGCCAAGGCGCTGGCCACCGTGGTGAAGCGCCCGGACACCTATTACGATGACTGATTTCGCCTTCCCCCCCGGCCTGATCCTGATCGCGGCGGGGCTGATCCTGCCGCTGGTCACCCGTCGCGCCCGCGCGCTTTTGCTGCTCGTGGCGCCGCTCCTGACGCTCGCGGCCGTCTGGGCGGTGCCCGAGGGCCCGGCGCTCTCCTTCCACTATCTCGGCATGGAGATCGTGCCGGTCAGGGCCGACGCGCTGACGCGCATGTTCGCCACCGTCTTCGCCATCATGGCCTTCGGCGGCAACCTCTACGCGCTCAACCAGAAGAGCCTGCTCGAGCTCTCGGCCGCGCTGGTCTACTCGGGCAGCGCCGTCGGCGTCACCTTCGCCGGCGACCTGGTCACCGTCTTCGTGTTCTGGGAACTGATGGCCGTGGCCTCCACGCTGGTGGTCTGGTCGGGCGGCGCGCAGGCGCGCGCGGCCGGGCTGCGCTATGCGGTGATCCACTTCCTGGGCGGCGTGATGCTGATGACCGGGGTGGCCGGCGAGATCGCCGCCACCGGCTCGACCGCCTTCCACGCCATGCAGCCCGACACGGTGGCGCGCTGGCTGATCCTGGCGGGCTTCGTGATCAACACAGGCGCGCCGCCGCTGCACGCCTGGCTGCCCGACGCCTATCCCAGGGCCTCGTATTCGGGCTCGGTCTACCTGTCGGCGTTCACCACCAAGACCGCGGTCTACACGCTGATCCGCGGCTTTCCTGGCGCCGAGGTGCTGATCTGGCTCGGCATGTTCATGATCTTCTACGGGCTGATCTACGCGCTCAACGACAACGACACCCGGCGCAAGCTGAGCTACTCGATCATCAACCAGGTCGGCTTCATGGTCTGCGCCACCGGCATCGGCACGCCGCTGGCGCTGGCCGGGGCGGCGTGCCACGCCTTCGTGCACATCCTCTACAAGGCGCTGCTGCTGATGTCGGCGGGTTCGGCCTACTACGTCACCGGCAAGACCAAGTTCACCGATCTGGGCGGGCTGTTCCGCACCATGCCACGCACCACGATCTGCTCGCTGATCGGGGCGCTCTCGATCTCGGCCTTCCCGCTGACCTCGGGCTTCCCGGCCAAGTCGCTGATGACCGCGGGCGCGGCCCAGGCGCACATGCAGGCGGTGTGGTTCCTGCTGATGGCGGCGGCGGCCGGCGTGCTGTTCGTCGCCATCAAGCTGCCCTGGTACATCTTCTTCCAGAAGGACAGTGGCCTGCGCCCGCCCGAGCCGCCCTTGAACATGCGGCTCGGCATGTACCTGATGGCGGCGCTGTGCATCGGTATCGGCGTGTTCCCCGGCGCGCTCTACGGGCTGCTGCCCAATCCGCCGCACTACACGCCCTACGTGCCGGACCACGTGGTCGAGCAGCTCCAGCTCCTGATGTTCTCGGTGCTGGCCTTCTTCCTCTCGCTGCCGGTAATCAAGCGCACGCGCACGATCTCGCTCGACGTCGACTGGCTGTGGCGCCGCGCCGGCGCGCTGTTCGCCGAGGAGTTCGAGAGCCAGTGGATCCGCACCTACACGGCGCTGGCCGCCAGCGGCTACCGCACGGCGGTGCGCTTCCTCGAGGAGGTCTACCGCACCCACGGCCCCGAGGGCGCCATGGCGCGCACCCGGCCCACCGGCTACATGGCGCTGTGGATGACGGTGCTGCTGGCGCTGTTCCTGCTGCTCTCCTTCGTCTGAGGCCGGGCTTGCGCGGGCACGCCCTGCGTGCATTGTGCCTGCGGGGGCTGGCGCGGCGGAGGGCATGATGACCGATCCGGCGGACTGGGCCGCGAGACTGGACCGGGCGCAGCCGGTGCTGGTGACCGGAGCGGCCGGTTTCATCGGCTTCCACCTGGCCGAGCGCCTGCTCGGCGCCGGCATTCCCGTGCTCGGCATCGACAACCTCAGCCCGTATTACGACGTGGCGCTCAAGCGGGGCCGGCTGGCGCTGCTCGGCCGGCACGCCGGCTTTGCCTTCGAGGCCATGGACCTGAACGACCGCGACGGGCTGGCGCGGCTGTTCGACCGGCACGGCTTTCGCCACGTGGTCAACATGGCCGCGCAGGCGGGGGTGCGCCACTCGCTGGAGAACCCGCACGCCTATGCCGATGCGAACCTCGCGGGCTTCCTCAACCTGCTCGAGGCCTGCCGCGCGGGGGGCGTGGCGCATCTCGTCTACGCCTCCTCGAGCTCGGTCTATGGCGGCAACGCGAAGCTGCCCTTCTCGGTGCACGACAATGTCGACCACCCGGTCAGCCTCTACGCCGCCACCAAGAAGGCGGGCGAGCTGATGGCGCACAGCTACAGCCACCTCTACGGCCTGCCGGCCACGGGCCTGCGCTTCTTCACCGTCTACGGACCCTGGGGCCGGCCCGACATGGCCTATTTCCTGTTCACCAAAGCGCTCTACGAGGATCGGCCGATCCGCCTGTTCAACCGCGGCCGGATGCGGCGCGACTTCACCTATGTGGACGACGTGGTCGAGGGCGTGGCGCGGCTGATCCCGCGCCCCCCCGCGCCCGACCCCGGCTTCGACGCCGCGAACCCGGACCCGGGCCGCAGCTGGGCGCCGCACCGGCTCTACAATGTCGGCAACGCGCGGCCCGAGGAGCTGGGCGAACTGGTGCGCCTGCTCGAGCAGCTGACCGGGCGCAAGGCCAGGCGCGAGCCGGTGCAGATGCAGCCGGGCGACGTGACGGCGACCTATGCCGATGTCGCCGAGCTCGAGGTCGAGGTCGGCTTCAGCCCGGCCACCCCGCTTGCCGAGGGGCTGGCCCGCTTCGTCGCCTGGTACCGCGCGCATTACGGGGTGTGAGGGGCGGCCGGGCCGGCGTAGCCCCGAGATTCACTCGATGCCGTATTTCTTCGCCACCCGCTGGCGCGCCAGCCCGGCGTCGAGGTCGGAGACGTAGAGCAGACCGGCGAGCTGGCGGATCAGCGCGCTCTCGTACATGTCGCGGCTGCCGTCGGCATAGACCACCTCCCACAGCGCCTCGATGATGCCGACGCGCTCGCGGTGCGGCACGCATTCCTTCACCGCGCGGGTGAAGCGCACCAGGTCGACGGCCCCGGCCTGCGCAGTCTCGCCCTCGGCGCGCAGCGCCGCCGCCTCCCACACCGAGATGCCGAAGCGGGTGGCGAGCACGCGGTCGATGCGGGTGCGCTCGCGCTCGTCATAGGTGCCGTCGGTGCGGGCGGCTTCGACCAGCAGGGCGGCCAGCGCGGCGCGCTCGTCCTGGGGGTGCGGGCGCTCTCCGCCGGAGGCATGCAGCAGACGGCTCAGCCAGTCCTTCATGGGGCTAATATAGATGCGCCCGGCCCGCCGGGCGAGCCGCCTTGCAATCGCGGCCCGATTCAGGCTTTAGGTGGGCAGCACCAACGGGGGGAGCCAAATGACCACCGCCGCGGCACAGACCGTCACCATCGGCCCGGTGCGGGTCGCGAACGCCTTGCCCTTCGCGCTGATCTCGGGCCCCTGCCAGGCCGAGGGGGTGCAGCACTCGCTCGACATCGCCGGGGCGCTGGCCGAGGTCTGCGCCGCGCGCGGCATCGGGCTGATCTTCAAGGCCTCCTACGACAAGGCAAACCGCAGCTCGCTCGCGGGCGCGCGGGGCCTCGGTATGGACAAGGGGCTCGAATGCCTCGCCGAGGTGCGCCGGCAGATCGGCTGCCCGGTGCTCACCGACGTGCACGAGCCCGGCCACTGCAAGGCCGCGGCCGAGGTCGCCGACGTGCTGCAGATCCCCGCCTTCCTGTCGCGCCAGACCGACCTGTTGCTGGCGGCGGGCGAGACGGGGCGCGCCATCAATGTCAAGAAGGGCCAGTTCCTCGCGCCCTGGGACATGGCCAACGTCGCCGCCAAGGTCGCCGCCACCGGCAACCGCAGCATCATGCTGTGCGAGCGCGGCACCAGCTTCGGCTACAACACGCTGGTCTCGGACTTCCGCGGCCTGCCGATCATGGCACGCACGGGCTACCCGGTGATCTTCGACGCCACCCATTCGGTGCAGCAGCCGGGGGGCCTGGGCAGCGCCTCGGGCGGCCAGCGCGAGTTCGCGCCGGTGCTGGCGCGCGCGGCCGCCGCCGTGGGCGTGGCCGGCTTCTTCATCGAGACCCACCCGGACCCGGACAACGCGCCCTCGGACAGGCGGAACATGATCCCGCTGGCCGCAATGCCGGCGCTGCTCGACACCCTCGTCGAGCTCGACCGCGTGGCCAAGGCGCGGCCGCTGGCGCCGGAATGACCGGGGACCGCCCCGCCGCGCCGACCCCGAAGCCGCTGGCCGAGGCGCCGCCCGACGGCGTCGAGAGCGTGACGCAGCCGGTGGTCCGGCCCACCGGCTTTCGCGAATACGACGTGCGCTGGCGCTACCCCCAGGACATCAACCTGGCCGGACTGCAGGCGCTGGGGCTGGGGCTGGCGACGCAGCTCCACGAGGCGGGGCTGCCGGCGACGGTGGCCGTCGGCATGGACTTCCGCAGCTACTCGCCGGCGGTCGCCCGCGCCCTGATGCTGGGGCTGATCGAGGGCGGCGCGCAGGTGCTCGACATCGGGCTGTCGCTCAGCCCGATGGCCTATTTCGCCCAGTTCGACCTCGATGCCCAGGCGGTGGCGATGGTCACCGCCAGCCACAACCCGAACGGCTGGACCGGGGTCAAGATCGGCATGGAGCGCCCGCTCACCCACGGCCCCGACGAGATGGCGCGGCTGCGCGACATCGTGCTCGGCGGCCTCGGCCGGCCCCGCCCCGGCGGCGGCTACCGCCGCGTCGCCGGGGTCGCGGGGCGCTACCTCGACGACCTCGCGGGCGATTTCCGCCTGTCGCGGCCGCTGCGCGTGGTCTGCGCCACCGGCAACGGCACCGCGGGCGCCTTCGCGCCGGCGCTCATGGAGCGCATCGGCGCCGAGGTGATCGCGCTGCACACCCGGCTCAACGCGTCCTTCCCGCACTACAACCCGAACCCCGAGGCCATGGAGATGCTGCACGACATGGCCCGCGCCGTGCGCGAATCGGGCGCCGACCTGGGCTTAGGCTTCGACGGCGACGGCGACCGCTGCGGCGTGGTGGACGACACCGGCGAGGAGATCTTCGCCGACAAGATGGGCGTGATCCTCGCCCGCGACCTGGTGGCCCGCCACCCCGGCGCCGGCTTCGTCGCCGACGTGAAGTCCACCGGCCTGTTCGCCACCGACCCGGTGCTGAGGGCCGCCGGCGCGAAGGTCGACTACTGGAAGACCGGGCACAGCCACATGAAGCGCCGCGTGCGCGAGCTGGGCGCGCTGGCGGGCTTCGAGAAGTCCGGCCACTACTTCCTGGCGCCGCCGGTCGGGCGCGGCTACGACGACGGGCTGCGGGTCGCCGTGGAGATCTGCCGGCTGCTCGAGCACCACCCCGAGGCAAAACTTTCGCAGCTCAGGGGCGCCCTGCCCCGCACCTTCTCGACGCCGACCATGTCGCCCGCCTGCCCGGACGAGGAGAAATACGCCGTCGTCGCCCGGCTGACCGGGCGGCTCGAGGGCATGGACCGGCTGGGCAGCCGGCGCATCGAGCGGGTGGTCACGGTGAACGGCTCCCGGGTGATGCTGGAGGGCGGCGCCTGGGCGCTGGTGCGCGCCTCGTCGAACACGCCGAACCTGGTGGTGGTCTGCGAGAGCCCGGAGTCCGAGGCCGACCTGCGCCAGATCTTCGCCGCGCTCGACGCGGTGATCCGCGCCGAGCCCTCGGTCGGGGCCTACGACCAGACCTTCTGAGGCCAGGCGCGCCGCCCGCCCGCCTCATGCGGCGGCGAGGCGCCGCCTTACAGCCCGCGCACCGTGTCCTTCAGATAGGCCGCGAAATCGCCCGCCATCTCGCTGCGCTCCAGCGCGAAGGCCACGGTCGCCTCAAGGAAGCCCAGCTTGTTGCCGCAGTCGTAGCGCCGGCCCTCGAAGCGGTAGCCGAACACCGGGGCGCCGGCGGCGGCCTCGTCGGCGATGGCGTCGGTGAGCTGGATCTCGCCGCCCGCGCCCTCCTTCATCTTGGACAGGTGCTGCATGACGCGCGGGCTGAGGATATAGCGCCCGATCACGGCGAGGTTCGAGGGCGCCTCCTCGGGCGCGGGCTTCTCCACCAGCCCCGAGGCGCGCACCAGCTGGCCCTGCTCGCCCGCGACCACCAGCGCGCCGTAGCTCCTGATCTGCTCGCGCGGCACCTCCATGGCAGCCAGGATCGAGGCGCCCTCGCCAACCTCGCCATAACCCTCGACCATCTGCTTGAGGCAGGGCTCGGCGCCGGCGATCACGTCGTCGGGCAGGATCACCGCGAAGGGCTCCTCGCCCACCAGGTGCCGCGCGCACCAGACCGCGTGACCCAGGCCCAGCGCCTCCTGCTGGCGCACATAGGCGATGGCGCCCGAGGGCATGGCGGTCCGCTCCAGCTCGGCCATCGCCTCGCGCTTGCCGCGCTGCTTGAGCTCGCGCTCGAGCTCGGGCGCGGTGTCGAAATAGTCCTCGAGCGCGCTCTTGCCGCGCGCGGTGACGAAGATGAAGTCGGTGATCCCGGCGGCGCGCGCCTCGTCGATGGCGTACTGGATCAGCGGCCGGTCGACCAGCGGCAGCATCTCCTTGGGCACCGACTTGGTGGCGGGCAGGAAGCGGGTGCCGAGACCGGCGACGGGGAACACGGCGGTGCGGATGCGGCTCGGCAAGGGACCCTCCTTGGCTGAAATCCGGGGCGGCGCATTGTTCCGCGCCACTGCCTTGGACTGCAAGACCTCCCGAAGACCGCCGGGCGCGGTCAGGCAATCCCCCGCTCGGCGAGGACGCGCTCGATCAGGGCAACGTCCTCGGGATTGTTGAGTTCCCAAAACCGCGCGCCGCGCGCCTCGACCTCGACGCAGAGCACCGGCTCGTCGTTCTCGAGGAAGCGCAGCTGCTCGAGCCCCTCCCAGCGCTCGAGCGGCCCCTGGCCCAGGGTGACGTAGCGCCTGAGCGCCTCGGGCCGGTAGGCGTAGACGCCGACATGGTGGAACACCGGGCTGGCTTCGCCCGCCCCGAGCGCCCGGCCGGTGAAGGGAATCACTTCCTTCGAGAAGTAGAGCGCGCGGCCGTCGGCGCCGAACACCGCGGTGGTGGCGCCGACCCGACCCGCCCGGCGGTCGGCGAGCAGGCTGTCGAGGCCCTCGATATCGCAGCGCAGCACCGGCGTGGCGACGGCGACGTCGGGCCTGTCGCGCATGGCGGCGATCAGCGCCTCGACGAACCAGGGCGGCGTGAGCGGCGCGTCGCCCTGCAGGTTGACGAC
>NZ_JBZSYN010000002.1:0-77957 GCF_058622915.1 Thermohalobaculum sp.
GAAGGACATCTCGAGCTGGGGCTCGTTCCTGATCATGGGCGTGATCGGCCTGATCGTCGCCATGGTGGTGAACCTGTTCCTGCACTCGGCCGCGATCCAGTGGGCGGTCTCGTTGCTCGGCGTGCTGATCTTCGCCGGACTGACCGCCTATGACACGCAGCAGATCAAGACCGAGTATCTGCAGCTTCGCGGCACGCCGCAGGGTGAGGCCTATCTGGAGAAGGGCTCGGTGATGGGGGCGCTGCGCCTCTATCTCGACTTCCTGAACCTGTTCATGTTCCTGCTGCAGTTCCTGGGCAACCGCCAGTAACCTGCGCAGGTCCGGAATGCCGAAAGGGCCGGGGCGACCCGGCCCTTTCCTTTTTCGTGGTAAGCAGAAATGAAGAAGGGCGGCACGGGGGCCGCCCTTTGACGTGTGCGAAGAGGTCGAAAGGTTAGCGGATCTTGCCTTCCTTGAACTCGACATGCTTGCGCGCGACGGGGTCGTATTTGCGTACCGCCATCTTCTCGGTCATCGTGCGCGAGTTCTTCTTGGTCACATAGAAGAAACCCGTGCCGGCGGTCGAGTTGAGGCGGATCTTCACCGTGGTCGGTTTCGCCATGGTCCTGTCTCCCGAGGGGCGCCGCCCCTGTTCCTTCCCCCGGCCCGAGGCCGCGGGCACATAATCCAAGGCCCGTTACCTACTCATCCCCCGCCGCCTGTCAAGGGGCAGCGCGGCCGCGCCATGCGCGCGGCGACCAGGGCGAGGTAGAGGAGCGCGAGTGCCGCGGCGGCGATCATCAGCCCATCGGGGGGCACTGCGTCCATGGCCCAGCCGAACAGCGTCGGCGAGACAAGGGCGCCGATCCCGTAGCCGAGGATGATCGCGGCATTGGCATCGGCGAGCCGCGCGCCGCGGTAGCGGGCACCGAGCTCGGTGAGCGCGATGGTGTAGAGCCCGACCGAGATCGCGCCCCAGCACCCGACGATGAAGACCATGAGGCCGAAGGACGATGCAGCCAGCGTCATGCCGATCGGCGCTGCCGCCGAGCCGGCAGCCACGACGGCCAGCACGGCCTTGCGGTCGAAGCGGTCGGCGGCCCAGCCGAGCGGCAGTTGCAACACCATCGAGCCGATGGCGAAGGCTGTGAGCAGCAGTGCCGCCTCGGCCTCGGTCAGGCCGCTCCTGACGCCCCAGACGGCGATTAGGGACATGGCGCCGAACTCGATCGTGCCGAACAGGACGACGGCGAACACGACCGTTGGATCGGAAGCGAACATGCCAATTGCGGCAAAGGGCAGCGACTGTTGGTCGTCGGCGACGTCCGGCGCATTGGCGAGCCCGCACAGGATCGGCAACAGCCCGGCCAGGATCACCGCCGCGCCGACTGCGAAAGGGAGCATGCCTTCGAGCCCCGTCAGGCCGAGCAGAGCCGGGCCGAGCGCGAATCCCGCCGAGACGGAGAGCGCATAGATGGCGATGATCCGCCCGCGGCTGAACTCCGGCGCGGCGGCCACGATCCAGTATTCCGAGGCGAAGAAAAGCACGGTCCCGGCGACGCCGAAAAGAAAGCGCAGCGCCGTCCAGTACCAGAAGCTCTCGATCAGCGGGATCATCAGCATGGTGGCGGCCAGCGTCAGCGCCGCGGCGATCATCAGCGGGCCGAGCCCGAACCGCCGCAGCATCGGCGGCAGCACCGGCGCCCCGGCCACCGTCGCCACCGCGGCCGCAGCGGAGTTCAGCCCGATCAGCGTACCGCTGCCGCCGGCGCGGTCGATAACCAGGCCAAACAGCGGATAGCTCATTGCCATGGACACGCCGAAAAGCGTGATCGCCGCGATCGGCGCGATCTGGGCGCTGAGCGCGGCGGAAGCGGCGCGGGCGGGCACGGTCCGACTCAGAGAGAATCGATGAAGGAGCGGCCCTCGCTGTGCAAGAAGAAGGGCACCGGACGGTCGCGCTCGGGCTGCGCAAGGCGCGCCTCGACCTCGGCCAGCACCACCTCGGTGATGAACGGCAGGTCGAGGGCGCGCGCCTCGGCCAGTGTGATCCAGCGCAGATGCGACAGCTCGCCCCCGGCGCGGCTGAAGTCATCGGGATCGCCGGCGAGATGAGCGGCCTCCACCATGTAGAAGCGCGCGTCGAAGCGGCGCGGCCGGCCGGGCGGGGTGATGGCGCGGAAGACGAATTCGAGCCGGTCGGCCGCCGGGCGGTGGCCGGCCTCGAAGAAGCCGCGCCAGCTGGCGGGCGGCGCCTCTGTCGACGGGCCGTTATCGCAGGCCAGCGCCAGGCCGGTTTCTTCCCACAGCTCGCGGATCGCCGCCATCGAAAGCGCGTGCCCGATACCCGGCGGGGCGCGCATGGCGAGGCGCGCCTCGGCGGCCGGCGTCAGCGTGGCAGGGACGGCACGGTCCTCGGGATCGACGGCGCCGCCGGGGAACACGAACTTCGAGGCCATGAAGGCTGCACCGCGGCCGCGCTGGCCCATCAGCACCCGCGCCACGCTCGCGTCGCGGCGAACGAGAATCACGCTTGCGGCGTCGCGCAAGGCATCCTTCGGCGCAGACGGGGTCTCGGGGTCAGGCATGGGCGGCTCCGGCCAGTGTCGCGCGGCGGACTATGGAGCGCACTGCACCGCGCTGTCCAGCGGGCTCAGCCTTGTCGCTGAGACCGATCGTCGAAACCGTGCATGCGCCAGGCCCATTGCAAGGCGACGATCATTCCCTTTATCCGCGGCAGCAGCCACATGGTCAGACCCAGCGTCAATACCGGCCACACCGCCCAATGCACCCACAGCGGCGGCGAGAAATTCAGCTCGACGAAGAGCAGCCCGAACACCAGAACGTGGCCGACGATCAGGATCGTTGCCCAGGCGGGCGCATCGTCGGCCCGGTGGTGGTGCAACTCCTCGCCGCACGAGGCGCAGCTTTGGCGGACTTGCAGATACCCGCTCATCATCGGCCCGCCGCCACAGCTGGGGCAGCGCCCGCGCCAGCCGCGCAGCAATGCCGGCCCCAGCGCACGCTCGGAGCCGTTTTCAGCGGGTCCGGGAGGCGCATTTTCCATCAGCGTGAACATCGATCCATCCATGCTGCGAGAGTAGTCCGGCGAGGCTTCGAGCGCACCCGCTCAATGCGCCTTGCGGCACCATGTCGCGAAGCCGCGCGACGGAAATGCCGCGCCGGTCCGTTTGCACCTGCAAGAGAGCTCCCCGGGGCCGCCCGGGAGCCCCCCGCGGGCCGGGTGCGCGCCGGAGGAAGGCAAGGACGGGATGAAGGCGGAATTTGCGAACCTGGCGGCAGCGGCCTTGACGCTGCGGGCGCGGAGGGGGCGGCGGCAGCCTGTGTCCGGCAGCGCGGAGGGCTGCATCAGCGGCGCGGACGCGGCGCACACGGCGTCATCGATTGCTGTGAGGCTCGGCGCCTGCCAGGTGCGCCGGATGCAACGTGTGCGCCGGTCCGGCGCTGGCGGCGCAAGCGCTCTAGCGTGGTGAACGCGGAGGAAATGGTTGAGGCGGCGCAGGGCTGCGTCGCCCATCGCGTGGCGAAGTTGTTTGCAAGGATGGACGGGAACGGCGATGGTCGGATCGAGCACTCGGAGCTCGGGGCCACGGGCTTCGCCCGCTTCGACCGGATGGATGCCGATGGCGACGGCGTTCTCTCGATCGAGGCGGTGCGCGGCCGCTGGCGGGTCCGTCGAGATGGCGGCACGAGCGTTGAGCAGTTTGGAAACTGAGACGGCAAGGCGCCGAAGAGGGCAGCGCAGGACTGATGCCGGCCATGCTGGATGCGCAGAGCACGGACGAGGACGCGCTTTTGCTGGCGCGCTTCGCAGGCGGCGACCAGGCGGCGGCCCGGGAGCTGACCGAGCATTGTCTGCCTGCGGTGCTGCGCCAGGCATGGCGCGTTCTGGGCGACGAGGCGGAGGCGGAGGACGTGGCGCAGGAGGCGATGCTGAGGCTGTGGCGCCAGGCGGGCAACTGGCGGGCCGGCGAGGCGCGCATCTCGACCTGGCTCTACCGGGTCACGCAGAACCTCTGTATCGACAAGCTGCGCCGGCGCCGGCCGACCGCGCCGATCGAGGAGGTTGCCGAGCCCCCCGACCCGGCCCCGGCGGTTCTGGACCGTCTGGCGGACTCGGAAGCGAGCCGGGCGCTCGTGCGCGCCATCGTGGGTCTGCCGGATCGGCAGCGACAGGCGCTGGTGCTGCGGCACTTCGAGGGGCTGTCGAACCCCGAGATCGGCGCGCGGCTGGAGTGCTCGGTGGAAGCCGTCGAGAGCCTGCTGGCGCGGGCGCGTCGTCAGCTGGCGGCACAACTGAACGAAGAACCAGAGGCGTAGGGCAATGACTGGGAAGGCTCCGATGGATCTCGACGAGGCGCTCGAGGCGCTGGCGCGGGCCGAGCGGGCTGCCTGGCCGGAAGTCTCCGGGCAGTTGCGTGCCCGCGTGCTGAGCGATGCGGCGCAAGTCGCGGCCGAGCGACGCCCGGCCGAGGCGCCGCGCTTGCGCAGGAAAGGCGGCAGGCCGGGCCTCCTAGATCGGCTGCGCGGCCTCGACCTGTGGGTTGGTGGGGCGGTGGCGGCGGTGCTCCTCAGCCTCGCGATCGGGTTCGGCGTGGGCTACGAATCCGGCGGCAACTTTCTAGCCAGGACAGTTCTCGGAAATAGCGTCCAGACCAGCCAGTTAAGTGGCGGCGACCCGCTGTTCTTCTCGGACGACGTGTTGTGAGGAGGCGTATCGGATGAGCGAGGCTGAGGGAAAATCCGGCTGGCGCAAGGCGCCGGGATGGATGAAGGGGCTATTGATCGTATCGCTGGGGCTCAACCTCGCGGTGGCCGGGTTGATCGGCGGCCACGCCATGCGCGAGTGGCACCAGCACAGGGTCGCGGCTTTGGCGGCCAAGTCCGGCCTGGACCGTTTGCAGGCGCGCATCCTTCAATTGGTGCCCGAGGCCGGACGGGCCCAGGCGAAGACGATCCTCCTGTCCCGTCAGGACGAGGTGAGGAAGGCGCGGAACGAGATGCGGGCGGCGCACAAGGCGTTCCTCGAGGCCATTCGGCAGAACCCGCTCGACCCCAAGAAGCTCGACCAGGCGCTGGCGCAGCGCTATGCCGCGAGCGGCGCCTACTGGCGCATCGGCATGGAGCAGATGGCCGCCATCGCGCGGACGCTGAATGCATCTGAGCGCGCCCAGCTCGCCGACCGAATCGAACAGAGGACCCGGCGGTGGATGAAGCGGCTGAGCGCAAGGAAGGGGTGAGACCCGCGAAATTCCGTCAAGCCGCCACGGCGCGCGTGACCTTGTTGCGCCCGGCGTTCTTCGAGGCATAGAGCGCGGCATCGGCGCGCGCGAGAACCCCGGCGGCCGTTTCGCCCGGCCGGTGGAAGGCGATCCCGATCGAGACGGTTATGCCGAGCGGGGTGGAGATCCCGTTGAGAGCGAATCCCTTGCGCTCGATGGCGCTGCGCACGCGCTCGGCCACGCGCTCGGCGTGATCCGCGGCGACATCGGGCATCACGACCAGGAATTCCTCGCCCCCCGTCCGGGCGACGAGGTCGACGCCCCGAAGACTCGCGCGCAGGCGTCGGGCGAACTCTCGCAGAACCTCATCGCCCGCCGCATGGCCGTATCCGTCGTTGATCGCCTTGAAGCGGTCGAGATCCAGTGTCATTGCGGCGAGGCCCTTGCCGTCCGCCTCCTGACGGGTGAGCAGAAGCTCAAGATGGTGCGTGGCGTACCGGCGGTTGTAGAGCCCGGTGAGGGGGTCGACGGCAGCCAGAGCGAGGGTGTCATCCATCAAGCTGCGCAGGCGGTCGGAATAGTGCTTGCGCCGCAGCTGGACGCGCAGGCGCGCGATCAACTCGGGGATGTCCGGCGGGGCGGTGACGTAGTCCGCGACCCCCATCTCCATCGCGAGGTGGGCGTCGGCCAGTTTCCCCTCCGGGAAGATCATCATAATTGGGATCTGGCGCGTTTCGGCGCGGGAGCGCAACAGCGAGGCCGTGCGCATGGGGTCGCCGTCAGCCAGGGCTGGCCCGACCAGGCAGGCGTCGTAGCGGTTCGACGCGACGAGCGCGCGGACCGAGGCCTCTCCCTCGGCGATTTCCACGGCACAGCCGAGCCGGGCGCGAATCTCGCGCGCCAAAACGGTGGCAAGCCCGTCCTCGCGGGCGATCAGCAGCACCGACGATGCCTCCAGCCTAGGCGGCCATTCCGGGGCTGCGATGTCGAGACCGAGTTGCCGCGAGGTCTCGTGCCTGAGCCGCAGCTCGTCGATCATCAGCTTCATGCGAATCAGGCTGGAGACCCGTGTGACGAGCGCAATGTCCGGGCAGGTCACTGTCAGGAAGTCGTCCGCGCCCGCCTCGAGCCCCTTGAGCCGATCGGCCCGGCCCTCGAGCGCGGTCAGCATCACTACGGGAATGTGCATTGTGGCCGGGGAGTCCTTGAGTCGACGGCAGGTCTCGAAGCCGTCGAGTCCCGGCATCATCACGTCGAGGAGGACCAGGTCGGGTTGTTCGCGCTCGGCCGTGGCCAGGGCCTCCTCGCCCGATCGCGCCTCGAGCACGTCGTAATAGCTCGCCGCAAGCTTCGCCCGGGCGATCAGGCGATTGCTCGCGACGTCGTCGACGACCAGAACTCTGCCAGGCATGCGCGTGGAACCGGGGCCAATGTCTCGCGCGGCGGTCGAAGCCGTTGCGCTTTCGGTTAAGGAGACGCCAAAAACGTTAACGCATTCTTTCTCGCACCGGGTTAAGCGTGCGCGCGGCACGACATGGGGGCGCAGATGGCGGCAGGACCGATGGCAAAGTCAGAGGCGGATGTGCTGGCGGTCCGGGCCCTGGCCTGGATGGCCGCGGATGCCGAACGCATGGGCCGGTTCCTGGCGTGGAGCGGCGCCGGGCCGGCGGATCTTCGCGTCTGCGCCGCCGATCCCGGCTTCCTCGGGTTCGTGCTCGATTTCGTCCTGGCTGACGAATCCGCGCTCCTCGCTTTCGCGGATGCCGAATCCGTACCGCCCGGCCTTGTCGCACGCGCCCGCGCGGCGCTGCCGGGCGGCGATGTGCCCAACTGGACCTGAGGCGCGATGCTTGCGGAAATCGAGTCGGAGCTCGACGAGCAGATCGTCGCGCAGCTTCGCGCCGTGCCCATCCGGGCCGGGGCGCCGCTGATCGCCGTCGATGCCGACGAGGTCCTGGTCTACCTCGCCGACCATCTCGTGCGCTTCCTCGACGGCATCGGGTATCGAATGCACTTGACGCATTACCAGCTCGAGGGCTCGATCTTCGCGAAGGGATCGCAGGAGCCGGAGCCGTTCGACGCCTGCCTGGAGCTGATAGACCGGTTCTTCGAGGCGGAGACCCTGAACCAGCGCCCCGTGCCGGGCGCGGCCGAGGCGTTAGGACGCCTGTCGGCGCTGGCGCAGGTGATGATACTGACGAACGTGCCGGCGCACGCCTCCGCAGCGCGGCGGCAGAATCTGGCGGCGCTCGGCATGAGCTATCCGATGGTGGTGAATGCCGGCGGCAAGGGGCGGGCGCTGCGCTGGCTGGCGGCGCGCTGCCGTGCGCCGGTGGTGTTCATCGACGACTCGCCGAAGCAGCACGAAAGTGCCGCCCGGCGCGCGCCCGAGGTCGTGCGCGTCCATTTCGTCGGTGCCAGCCATGTCCGGCGCATCCTGACCGAGAGCCCCGCCGCCCAGCACAGGGTGGAGGACTGGGCCGAGTGCGAGGCGGCGGTGCGGCGGGTGCTCTCGACCTGACGGCTTGCCGACTCGCGCGGCTGTGGCGATAGTTGGGCCATGTCGCTGCCCCCCGGTTTTCTCGACGAGCTTCGCGACCGACTGCCGCTTTCGGCCGTGGTGGGGCGCAAGGTCGCCTGGGACCGCAGGAAGACCAACCCGGCGAAGGGCGACTTCTGGGCCTGCTGCCCGTTCCACCAGGAGAAGACGCCCTCGTTCCACGTCGACGACCGGCGCGGCTTCTACCATTGCTTCGGCTGCAACGCCTCCGGGGATGCGATCAATTTCGTCAAGGAGACCGAGAACGTCCCCTTCATCGAGGCGGTCGAGATTCTCGCCCGCGAGGCCGGGCTGGAGATGCCTGAGGAGCGACGCGATCCCCATGCCGCCGAGCGCAAGGACCGCCTTGGCCGCCTCGCCGCGGTCATGGAGGAGGCGGTAGGCCTCTATGGCCTCGCATTCCGCTCCGCCGGCGGGCAGCCCGCACGAGAATATACAGCGCACAGAGGGCTTTCCGGCGACATCCTCAAGCGGTTCGAGATCGGCTATGCGCCCGACTCGCGCCAGCACCAGGTGCAGGCCTTCCGCGACAAGGGCATGCTGGAAGAAGCCGTCGCCGCCGGTCTCGTGATCCGGCCCGAGGACGGTGCCGCGCCCTATGACCGGTTCCGCGGCCGGCTGATGTTTCCCATCCGCGACCCGCGCGGACGCTGCATCGCCTTCGGGGGGCGCGCGCTGGAGCCGAACGCGCAGGCGAAATATCTGAACTCGCCCGAGACCGAACTGTTCAGCAAGGGGCGTACGCTCTACAATTTCGGCCCCGCGCGCGAGGCCGCCGGCAAGGCCGGCACGGTGATCGTGGCCGAGGGCTACATGGATGTGATCGCGCTGGTTGCGGCGGGGTTTGCGCACGCGGTGGCGCCGCTCGGCACCGCCATGACCGAGGACCAGCTTGGCCTGCTGTGGCGCATCGCCGACGAGCCGGTGATCTCCCTCGACGGCGACGAGGCCGGGCTGCGGGCCGCCGAGCGCATCATCGACCTGGCGCTGCCGAAGCTTCAGCCGGGCCGGTCGCTGCGCTTTTGCGTGCTGCCGCCGCAACGCGACCCCGACGACCTGATCCGGGCGGAAGGGCCCGCCGGTATGCGCAGGATGCTCGAAGCCGCCCGGCCGCTGTTCGAGATGCTGTGGCAGCGCGAAACCTCGCGCGAGCCGATCGACACGCCCGAGCGCCGCGCCGCGCTGGACCGCCGGCTGAAGGAGGCGCTCAACCGCATCGCCGATCCGGCCGTGCGGGCGCATTACACTGCCGAGATGCGCAAACGCCGTGCCGAGCTGTTCGGCGGCCGGCACGCCGCGCCCCGACCCGATGGCGACAGGCGGCGCTGGACCGGCACAGCTTCACCGGCGCGGCCGATGCCCGAGACGCTCCGCTCGGCGCTGGCTCGTTCCGGCCCGATTGACGCGCGGGCGGCGGCTCGGGTGCGCGAGGCCGGGATCCTGCTGATTGCGTATCGCAACCCTGCGGCGCTCGGCGCGCTCGAAGCCGCGCTCGAAGACATGACAATCTCGACTCCCGAGTTCTTGCCGATCCAT
Organism: Thermohalobaculum sp.; assembly: GCF_058622915.1. Taxonomy (NCBI): domain Bacteria; kingdom Pseudomonadati; phylum Pseudomonadota; class Alphaproteobacteria; order Rhodobacterales; family Paracoccaceae; genus Thermohalobaculum; species Thermohalobaculum sp. Next base: position 9,320 of record NZ_JBZSYN010000002.1, read on the forward strand.
GATGCGCTGATCGCGGCCCTGCATGAGGGCTCGGACCCCGTGGCCTCAGCCCGCGACCAAACGGGCGCCGATCCGGTCGAGATGCTCGCGCGTCTGCCGCAGGCGCGCGAGTTTCCGCTGGCGCGCCCCGGCCGGCCGGCCGACAGGGTCGCTGCGGTGCTGGCGGAGGCGATCAATCTGCACCAAATGGCTGTTGCCACCGCTGCCGAGATCGAGGAGGCGGTCCGCGAGCATCAGGAAGCGGATGGCGAGGACTGGACCTCGCGCATGCGCCAGGCGCACCGCCAGCTCGAGGAGGCGCAGCACAGGTGCCTTGGCGTCCTGTCGGAGGCGGAAGAGGCGAAAAGTGTGAGCGGAATTCAACTCTTGCTGAAGGAGAAGGCCTACCGGCGAAAAAAGCGCCGCGGATCGCTTCCGAATCAGTGATTCGTTTCTTAAATAGCCCGGCACGCGGCTTGCGAATCGCCCCTTCGCGGGCCCTGAGGGCTTTACTTGATGGGGCGACCGAACGGCGCGGTTCGATATCACATGTGCTATGCGGGCATGGCGTGATGTTGGATCGTAGCGTGCTGCGGTAGGCGATCAGTGACGAAAGGTTCCTGATGGCGTCCAAGGACGAAGAGCAGACCGACACCGAGCAGACCGAAAGCCAGTCCGGCCCGGTGCTCGACATGAGCCAGGCCGACGTCAAGCGCATGGTCGCGAAGGCGAAGGCGCGCGGCTACATCACCTATGACGAGCTGAACCGGGTGTTGCCTTCGGATCAGTTTTCCTCGGAGCAGATCGAGGATGTCATGTCTCTGCTGTCCGAGATGGGCGTTAACGTCGTCGAGGGCGAGAGCGAGGGTGAGGGCGAGGGCGAGGCCGAGGAGTCGGCGCCGCAGGCCGAGGAGAGCGACAACCGCGAAGTCGCGGTGCAGCAGACCACGACGACGGAAGTCGATCGCACCGACGATCCGGTGCGCATGTATCTGCGCGAGATGGGCTCGGTGGAACTGCTCTCGCGCGAGGGCGAGATCGCCATCGCCAAGCGCATCGAGGCCGGCCGGGCCACGATGATCAACGGCCTGTGCGAAAGCCCGCTGACCTTCCAGGCGATCACCATCTGGCGCCAGGAGCTGCTCGACGAGAAGATCCTGCTGCGTGACGTGATCGATCTCGAGACCACCTTCGGCCAGTCCAGCGACGACAGCGACCTGGCCGCGGTCACGCCCGGCGAGGCGGTGCGCCCCGCGGCGCCGGTCGACGCGGCCGCCGCCGGTCCCGACGCCGCCTCGCCCCGGCCCGACGGCAAGGATGCCGCTGCGGACGAGGCGGCCGACGAGGACGGCGACGGGCAGGAGGACGGCTCCGCCCAGGGCGAGACCGACGAGGAGGAGGAGGACGTGCAGGCGAGCCTGTCGCTCGCCGCCATGGAGGCCGCGCTCAAGCCCTCCGTGCTGGAGACGCTGGACACCATCGCGCACACCTACGAGAAGCTGCGCGAGATGCAGACCAAGCGGCTCGACGCCACGCTGCACGAGGCCTCGCATTTCTCCAGCGGGCAGGAGCGCAGCTACCAGCGCCTGCGCAAGGAGATCGTCGAGGAAGTCTACTCGCTGCACCTGCACAACAACCGCATCGAGGCGCTGGTCGACCAGCTTTACGGCATCAACCGCCGGCTGATGACGCTGGAGAGCCAGCTGATGAAGATCGCCGATCAGCACAAGGTCAACCGGCGCGAGTTCATCGAGCATTACCGCGGCTCGGAACTCGATCCGAACTGGATCGAGCAACTGGCCGGCCTGCCCGGCAAGAACTGGGGCAAGCTGGTCGAGCGCGAGCGCGGGCGGCTGGAGTCGATCCGCAACGAGATCGGCCAGATCGGCCAGCATGTCGGGCTCGACATCCCCGAGTTCCGCCGCATCGTGCACACGGTGCAGAAGGGTGAGAAGGAGGCCCGCCAGGCAAAGACCGAGATGGTCGAGGCGAACCTGCGCCTGGTCATCTCGATCGCCAAGAAGTACACCAACCGCGGGCTGCAATTCCTTGATCTCATTCAGGAAGGCAACATCGGCCTGATGAAGGCGGTGGACAAGTTCGAGTACCGCCGCGGCTACAAGTTCTCGACCTACGCGACCTGGTGGATCCGCCAGGCGATCACGCGCTCGATCGCCGATCAGGCGCGCACCATCCGCATCCCCGTGCACATGATCGAGACGATCAACAAGCTGGTGCGCACCGGGCGCCAGATGCTGCACGAGATCGGCCGCGAGCCGACGCCCGAGGAGCTGGCGATCAAGCTGCAGATGCCGCTCGAGAAGGTGCGCAAGGTGATGAAGATCGCCAAGGAGCCGATCTCGCTCGAGACGCCGATCGGCGACGAGGAGGACAGCCAGCTCGGCGATTTCATCGAGGACAAGAACGCCGTGCTGCCGCTGGATTCGGCGATCCAGTCCAACCTCAAGGACACCACGACGCGGGTGCTGGCCTCGCTGACGCCGCGCGAGGAGCGGGTCCTGAGAATGCGCTTCGGCATCGGCATGAACTCGGACCACACGCTCGAGGAGGTTGGCCAGCAGTTCTCGGTCACCCGCGAGCGCATCCGGCAGATCGAGGCCAAGGCGCTGAGGAAGCTCAAGCACCCCAGCCGCAGCCGCAAGCTGCGCTCGTTCCTCGACAACTGATCCCCGACGTCGCGACGCGCGACCCGGCACGCCGGCGGCGCGCGGTCGCCCGGGCGGGTTGACCCGGGTATACGCCGCGCCGCCGAAGCCCGGCGTTAACAACGGTTGACAGGAAATCCGATAATCTGAGGAAAGTCGTCCCGGACTCCAAAAACCCGCACAATATGGTTGCTTGCGGGCTAACTCTTACAGGAAACATATAAGAGTCGGAGCGATCGCGCCGCGCCGTCGTGCAACTGGGTGAGTCGCGCCAGCGGGCGCCGGACTCGCCAAAGGGGGGAACGCAGGGCAGCGTATTCGCTTGGCGGCTGAGCGGCGGTATTCAGACGATGTCTCAGCAATGTCTTACAACATTTAGAAAAAGCAACACTTTCTAATTTTCATCTCGGGCGCCTGAGTTGCGGGCTTGCGGTTCCGGGCAAAAGGTGACGAGAATGTAATCGGGCCGTGGTCCGGGCTGCTTGAGCGCGGGCGGGCGCGTCCCGCTGGCGGCCCCGACTCCTGTCTGCTTCCGGCCGGCCAATCCCTGCGTAGCGAATTGGGGACCAGAGCGCGTCGTGGGTGGCCCGGGTGGCTGCCAGCAGGGAGGCCGGCCATGGATGGATCATTCAAGCGACCCGCAAGCGCCGCTGCCGGGCAGCCTGCGCGCAGCCGGGAACCGCAGATGGGATTCTCGGCGGTGCTGCCGATGCGCGCGCTACCGCGCTTCACGCCCGCGGAACTGTTGGCCGTGCTGAACAGGATTCTGGGCCCGGCCGGCGCGAGCGCCGAGCTGGTTCCCGGATTGACACGCTTTGAGCAGAGCCCGGGCTCCGCCCGGGTGTGGCACCGCCCGAAGGTGCCGCCGCGGGTTGGGGTGGCCGTGGCGGGCATCACGCTGGTGGCGGAGGGCCAGGACCGGCCGGCGCCGGCGGCCGGGGAGACCGCCGAGCTGGAGTTCCGGTCCTGGCCCACCGGCCCGCGCGACCTGGAGCGGAGCCGGGCGCATCTGCGGATCTTCGAGGCCGAGCCGGCGCCGGGCAGCGACCTCGATCTCAACCACGACCGCGCGGCGGCGCTGACCGCGGTGGCCGAGGCCGCGGCCGAGCTGACGCAACCCGCGGGTCTGGTGTGGGAGACCTCGGGCGTCGCGGTGCCGCGCGACGAACTGGCCACCGCGCTGCCCGCCCTGATGTCCGGCGAGCCGCCGGTCGCGCTGTGGGTCCGGGCCGCGGTCGAGCCCTGGGGGGTGGTGGCGACGCGCGGGTTCTACGCGCTGCTCGGCGCCGAGATCGAGGTGCGCGCGCCGAGCCTGTCCGAGGCGGGTGCCGGGCGCGAGGCCATGATGCTGGTGGCCGAGATCCTGGGCACCGGGGTGCCGCCGGCAGAGGGCATGCGGACCGCGCACAGCAAAAGCCTGACCTTTAGTGTGCGCTACCGCGGGGCCGAGGAGGGGGCGCCGCCGGCGATCGTGCTGGAAGAGGCGGCGCCGCAGGCGCCTGACCTGGCCGCCGGGGCGGCCTGAGGACCGCCGCGGCGGTCCCTGCGAGCGATGCAGATGAGCCAGAATGCACAGCAGCGCGAAAACCCCGATATGGCCGCATCCGAGTTGCGCCCGGCGGCCGGCGGCGCGCAGCGTGACGGGGGCAGCGGCGACCCGGTGATGGACGAGGGCGCGGCGCCCACGGCGGTGCCCGATCCGGTCGCGGAGGAAGGCCGCGCCGGGCTGATGGCGGCGATCCGCACGGCCATGCGCGAGATCGGCGAGGACATGGGCGGCGCCCGCACGGGGCCCGCCCGTGCGAGCGCGCCGGCGGGCGACCCGGGACTGGTCGAGCTGCACCCCGACCTGCCCAGGGTCAACCCCAACCTGGTGTTCGGCGCCACCATGGCGCTGTGGGGAGCGCCGCGCTTCACCGCGCGCGAGCTTCTGGACACGGTGAACGACATCCTGGAGGACACCGGCGCCGTGGCGGACTTCGATCCGGAGATGAAGGACGCCGACGAGCAGCCGCGCTTCAGCCTGCTCAAGCGCCGGCTGACCGCGCCGCCCAGCGCCATCCTGCGCGTCAACGGGCTGCGCACGCTGGTCGGCGGCGGCGACAAGCCGGCCTTCGTCGGCCGCGCGCTGGAGGAGCGGGTGAACCCGGCGCTGTGGGCCGAGGGGGTGAAGCGGCTGAGCCAGAGCCGCGGCCATGTGATGATCGCGGACGCGCACCCGCCCGATCCCGCCGACCCCGATCTGAACTACGACCGCGCCGTGGCGGTGACCGTGACCGCGGCCGCCGTGTCAATCCTGACCGAGGCCAGCGGCATCGTGTGGCACCCCGCGGGCAATGCCACGCCGCCCGATGTGATCCCGGATTTCATCCAGTCGCTGGTCGACGGCATCGCTCCCCTGCCGCTGTGGCTGCGCTGGAACCTGGTGCCGCCCGCTCCGGGGCGCAATCCCGGCGCCGCCTCGCGCGGGCTTGAACCGCTTCTGGGCATGGAGCTGGAGATTACCTCGAACGATTTCGGGCTGGAGAAGACGGTCGGCGACCTGTTCGAGATCGCACATGCGCGGGTGAAGAAGGGCTCCGCGCCGGGCGACGGAACGCAGGTGGGGACCGCGGCGCGGACCTGGTACCACGTGACCCATGCCCCGCGCGGCGCGGTCTCTGAGGCGCCGGTCTTTCGACTGACCCCGGTTTCGGACTATACTGGTGAGAAGCCGCGCTGAGGCGCGGCGCGCGAAGGCGGTACCGGCGACGGTTCCGGAGACAGTTCCATGGCGGCATCAGGCGAAAGGGCGGGCAGGCAGGCGTTGTTCGGCGCGGCGGTACCGCTGGCGCACGCGCTGCACCTGGACCGCGAGCGGCTGGCGCGCGAGCTGCGCGAGGTGGTGGGGCTGGCCGGCGCGCGGGTGCGCATGCTCGACGCCCCGGCGGCGTCGGGGCGGCGCGGCCTGCTGCGGGCCCTGGGTGGCCGGCACGAGGAGGTGCGCTGCGAGATCGCCGGCGTGCGCCTGTCGATCGAGGCCTCCGCGCGGCCCTTGGCCAAGGGCTCGGTGCTGCACGCCTTCGTCAACCCCGCGGTGTGGCGCGGCTCGCTCACCCAGTTGGTCGAGCACAAGGCGCATGTGCTGGTGGCCGAGGTCGAGCAGGGGGGCGCAAGCGGGCGCGACGCCATGTTCGACCGGGCGACCGCCGTGACCCTGGCGACTGCCGTGGTGGCCGAGGTGGTGGCAGCCGAATCGGTGATCTGGCTGGCCGGGCGCAACGCCGTGCCGATGAGCGTGTTCGGCGCTGAGATGGAGCGCTTCATCGACGGGCAGGCGCCGCTGAGGTTCTGGCTTCGCTGGCAGGTGCTGCCGCCGCCGGTGCAGTCCGAGGTGGAGCTGGGCAAGCTGACCGGCGAGGCGCTGAATCCAGGCGTCGCAACCGTGGGCATGACGCCCTTCATCGGCGCCGAGCTGGTGGCGCCGCCCTCGAACTTCGAGCGCGACGTGATGCTGGACCACCTGTTCGCCCTGGCCAGCGAGGTGATCGACGAGAATGCCGAGCTGAAGGACGGGGCCGTCTATGGCAAGGCCGACGACATCATGGTGCGCGTGAACTACCGCCAGTCCGGCCCCTATGGCGGGCCCTACTGGGAGCTGCTGCCGCGCCCGGCCCCGGCCCGCGCTCGCCCGCTGTTCGGCGCGGCGGACGAGGCGCCGGGCGGCGAGGCGGCAGAGCGCCCCGAGCCCAGGCTGAAGCTGATCGTGCCCGGCCGCAAGTAGCGCGGCACCCGGCATCCACCGACTTGCGAAAGATCAAGGCGCCGGGGCATGCTGCCCGGCCATGATGCGTGCCGATGCGTATGCCGAGGCGCGCCGGGGGGGCGCGCTGGCGGCGCGCCTGGGAGGGCCCGGATGAGGCAGGCAGTGATCGCCGGCGGCGGCATTGCCGGCGCGGCAGCGGCGCTGGCGCTGGCCCGCGAGGGCTGGGGCGTGACGCTGTGCGAGGCGGCGCCGGCGTTTGCCGAGGTCGGCGCCGGGCTGCAGGTGAGCCCCAATGCCGCGCGCGTGCTGCGCTGGCTGGGCGTGCTGGATGCGGCGGCGGCGCGCGGCTTCCGGCCGCGCGCGGCGGTGCTGCGCGACGGGCTGAGCGGGGCCGAGGTCTACCGCGCGCCGCTGGGCCCGGCGGCCGAGGCGCGCTGGGGGGCGCCCTATCTCCACCTGCACCGGGCGGACCTTCTGGCGGTGCTGGTCGAGGCGGCCCAAGCGGCGGGCGCGGAGCTGCGCACCGCCAGCGCGGTGGCGTCTTACGCGCTGCGGCCCGAGGGGCCGGCGGCGAAGCTCGAGTCGGGGGGGACCGAGAGCGGCGAGCTGCTGATCGGCGCCGACGGCATCCGCTCGGCGCTGCGCGCGCGGCTGAACGGGCCGGAGGAGCCGGTGTTCGTCGGGCAGCTGGCCTGGCGCGGCACCGTGCCGGCGGCGCGCCTGCCCGAGGGGCTGGTGGCGCCGGACGCCACCGTCTGGGCCGGCCCGGGCCGGCACCTCGTCACCTATTATCTGCGCGGCGGCGAGCTGGTGAACTTCGTCGCCGTCGAGGAGTCGCGCGCGTGGACCGCCGAGGGCTGGTCCGCGCCGGGCGATCCGGAGCGGCTGAGGCACGGCTTCGCCGGCTGGCACAGCGGCGTCACGGGGCTGCTCGACCATGTGCAGGAGACCTTCGTGTGGGGCCTGTTCAGCCGGCCGGCCCAGGTGCGCTGGGTCGATGGGCCGGTGGTGCTGATTGGCGACGCCGCCCACCCGATGCTGCCGTTCATGGCACAGGGCGCGGCGATGGCGCTGGAGGACGTGGCGGTGCTGGTGCGCCGGCTGCAGGCCGAGGCCGACGTGGCCAAGGCGGTGCTGGCCTTCGAGCATGCGCGCTGGGACCGGGTGACGCGGGTGCAGGAGCGCAGCCTGGCCAACGGGCGCATGTTCCACGAGCACCGCGGGCTGCTGCGCGCCGGCCGGCACGGCGTGGTCGGCATGGTCTCGCGCCTCGCGCCGCGGCTGGCGGCGGGGCGGCTCGACTGGCTCTATGGCCACGACCCGACCGCGGGCGTGGCCTAGGCGGCGCGCCGGGACGGTTCAGTTCGACCAGGCGAAGGTGATGCGGCGGTTGCGCGCGCGGCCGGCCGCCGTGTCGTTGCTGGCGACGGGCCGGGTCTCGCCATAGCCCGCGGCGTGCATGGCGTCGGCGCGCACGCCGCGCACGACCAGCGCAAGCAGCACCGCCATGGCCCGCTTTTGCGACAGGAGCTGGTTGCGGTCCGCCGCCCCGACATTGTCGGTGTGGCCTCCGATCTCGAGCTTCAGCCCGCCGTCGTTGAGACAGCGACGCGCGATGCCGGCGAGCCGGTCGAGGCTCTGGCCCGCGCCACCGGTCAGAGTCGTGGTGCCGGGGACGAAGGTCAGCGGACTGGCGGCCAGGACGGCGCTGCTGCGCTTGCCGCAGGAAGCGGGGCTGGGCTTGAAGCCATAGAGCGGGATCCAGTATTTGCCGACATGGCGCTCGGCGCGGCCGCTCACCGGGTCGTAGCGGGTCGCGCCGGCGCCGGCCGGGCTTTCCGAGCCGTTGACGCTGACCTGCCAGCCGTGGTCGAGCCCGTCGGCCATCCAGCGGCCCAGGCGGTCCTTGTGCTCGCCGGGCATCAGCGTGCCGTCGACCGTGAGCCGGCCCGGCGCCACCCGCACGCTGGCCGAGCGGTAGGCCGGCAGCAGCTGCCCGACCCGGGCGAGCACCTTGCGCCAGGCCGCCGCGTCGCCGCCGCCGCCGCTGGTGAGCCCGGCATCGGTGAGCTTGACATCGCGCACCCGCTCGACCGGCTTGCGCAACAGCGCCAGCGCCGCGGCCGGTTCCAGGCTCCCGGGCAGGATGCCGCTGACCGTCATGCCGGCGCGCGACCAAGTGACGGCGAGCGCGGCCGACGGCGGCGCATCGGCGATGTCGAGCCGCAGCGGCCGCTCGGAGCCGAGCGCCAGGCGCACCGCGCCGCGCGTCGCCTCGGCGTTGAAGCCCGGGCGCAAGCGGCCCTCGACCGCGAGCCCGTGCTCGGACAGCCGCAGCTCGCCGCGGCCCAGCCGGGGCAGCACCACCGAGACGGCGTCGAGCGTGCGCGCCCAGCTTTCGGCCGTGTTCCGGCCCTTGGGGCGGCGGACGCCCGACAGATCGATGCCGGGCACGCGGCGGGCGAGCGCGTGCAGCGGGAAGCCGGCCGGCGCCGCGCCCGCGGCCTTCGGTGCCGAGCCGGGCTTAACCGTGATGGTAAGCGTCGCGGTCGGGCCGGCCGCGGCCTGCTGCGCCGGGGTGCAGACCGCCAGGGCGAGGACGAGCGCGGCGAGCCAGGCGAGGCTTGGTATCAGGCTGCGTCGCATGGCTCCTCCGCGCCGGGTTCGTCGCATCGTCTCCGAGTAGACGGTGGTGGGGATTGATAACAAGTGTCTAACGTGATGGCTTGTCCGTGCAGTCGCCGCGCCGATGATTTTCCCGGCCGGCGGATTATGTCGGGAAAAGCGGAGCCCGGTGAGCGCGATCGGGCCGGTGGCCAGGCGAGGGAGGCAGACGAATGCGTCGATGGTCGGGAGCGGTGATGCTTGCCGCGGGGCTGTTGCCGGCCGTGCCGGGCGGCGCGGCTGCGGCCGGGGCGGTGGACAACCTGATCGCCGTGTGCTCGGACCCCAAGACGCCGCCGCACGACGCCCTACAGGCCTGCAAGAAGGTGGCCGAGCAGGGCCGGCTGGACGCCAAGCGCCAGGCGCTGGCCTGGATGAACGCCGGCATCGCGGCCTATGGGCTGAAGCTGTACGACCAGGCGGCGCAGGCGCAGAGCAAGGCGATCGAGGCCGATCCGGGGCTGGCCGCGGCGTTCGAGAACCGGGCGCTGGCCTATGCCAAGCTGGGCCAGGTGGACAAGGCGCTGTCGGACTATGCCGCGGCGCTCGGGCTCGATCCCAAGAGCGCCCGGACCTATCTGGGGCGCGGCAACCTGCGGCTGTCGCTGGACCAGCCCGAGCAGGCGCTGGCCGACTTCGACCGCGCGGTGCAGCTGGCGCCCGACCTGTCCGCGGCGCACTACAACCGCGGCGTGGCGCTGATGCGGCTGGGCCGGCCCGCCAAGGCCGAGAAGGCGTTCTCGGCGGTGATCGGCATGAACCCGCGCGATGCCGGGGCCTGGCTGAGCCGCGGCCAGGCGCGCGCGGCGCAGGACAAGCAGGACGCGCTCAACGACTTCGGTCGCGCCATCGATCTGAGGCCCGATTGGGGCGAGGCGTGGTATGCGCGCGGGCGCTACCTCGACAGGCAGGGCAAGACCGAGGCGGCCAATTCCGACCTGTTGCGGGCCTGGCGGCTGGGCTATTCCGACCCCTGGCTGATCGAGCGGGTGCGCAAGATCTCGGGGCAGTGAGGCGCTAGCCGCCGCCCAAAAGCCGCGGCAGCGTGAGCGAGATCGCCGGGAAGGCGATCAGGATGGCCAGCCGGATGATGTCGGTCACGACGAAGGGCAGCACGCCGGTGATCACGTCCCTGAGCGCGAGGTCCTCGGCCGAGGCGCGCACCACGAACAGGTTCATGCCCACGGGGGGCGAGATCAGCCCGGTCTCGACGGTGACCACGGCGATGACGCCGAACCAGACCGGGTCGAAGCCCGCATCGGTGACCAGCGGGTAGAACACCGGCACCGTGAGCAGGATCATGGCCAGGCTCTCCATGAAGCAGCCGAGCACGACGTAGAAGGCGACGATGGCGAGCAGGAGCTGCATCGGCGACCAGCCGGCGGCGCGGATCATGTCGGCCATGGCGAACGAGATCTGGCTGACCGAGAGCAGATAGCCGAACACCTCGGCCCCGATCAGGATGACGAAGATCATCGCCGAGATGCGCACCGTCTCGGCCAGCGCCGCGCGCAGCTCAGCCCAGCCCAGGCCGCGCCACAGCGCGAAGGCGAGCGCCATCGCGGCGCCGGCGCCGCCGGCCTCGGTCGGCGTGAAGACGCCGCCGTAGAGCCCGCCCATGACCAGGCCGAACAGCACCGCCACCGGCACGAAGCGGCGGATGGCCAGGCCGAGCGGGCCCGGGTCGGCGTTGGCGTGCTCGCCCAGCGGGCGCCACACCCGGGCCATCACCGCGACGCATATGGCGTAGAGGCAGTAGGCCAGCAGCCCCGGCAGGAAGCCGGCGAGGAACAGATCGCCCACCGACTGCTCGGTGATCAGCGCGTAGAGCAGGAGTGCAATCGAGGGCGGGATCATGATGCCGAGCGTGCCGCCCGCGGCCAGCGAGCCGGCGGCAAGGCGGGGGTCGTAGCCCTGGGCGCGCATCTCGGGATAGGCCACGCGGGTCATGGTCGAGGCGGTGGCGAGCGAGGAGCCCGAGACCGCGGAGAAGGCGGCCGAGGCGGTGACGCCGGCGAGCGCCAGCCCGCCCTGCCAGCCATGGGTGAAGCGGCGCGCGGCGAGGAAGAGGTCGCGCGACAGCCCCGCCCGGCTGACCAGCGAGCCCATCAGCAAAAACAGCGGCACCAGCGTGAACGAGTAGGTGGTGGCGGTGTCGAAGGCGCCGTGCTGCAGCACCGTCAGCGCCGGGCCCAGGCCGACGATGGCGGCGAAGCCGGCGAAGCCGACGCCGATCATGGCGATGCCCACCGGGCAGCCCAGCGCCAGGAGCGCCAGGAGCGCGGCGATGGCGACGAAGCCGGTCTGCTGCGGGCTCACCGCGGCCTCCGGCGCAGCGCGAGCCACAGCCCGGTTAGGCAGAGCACGCCGGCGGCGAGGCCGGCGAAGCCGGTCAGCGGCCACATCGGCAGCTCCATGTCCTGGGTCAGGTCGCCGCGGCCGGCCTCGAGCGAGGCCTCGGCGATCAGGAGCCAGGCGGCGGCGCCGCCGAACGCGGCGATGGCGAGGTGCCACAGCCGCTCCAGCGCGCCGCGCAGGGGCCGGGGCAGGCACTCGATGAGCAGGTCGACGCGCACCATGCCGGCCTCGGCGGCGCGCGGCAGCGCGGCGAAGATCAGCACCATCAGCGCGTAGCGGCTGAGCTCGATGGCGCCGGGGATCATCAGGTCGATGGCGTGGCCGCTGGCGTCGAACAGCGAGCGCGCGGCGATGTTGACGGCGACCACGCCCAGAAGCACCGCCAGCGCCGCCGAGGCGACGGCATCGCACACGCGGAGCAGACGCGACATCAGGCGCCGCGCGCAGCCATATGCCCCGGCGCAGCCGGCGGGACGCCCGAGGGCCTTAGCGTCCCGGCCGCCCCCGGAGCCCGGGCCGCGCTCACCCCTTCAGCTCGGCCCGGCAATCGCTGACGTATCCCTTGAACTTGTCGTAGGTCCGGGTGCCCGGCAGGCCCTTGGAGTCGAGCTGGTTGAGATACCACTTGGTGATCCGGTCGGCGGCTGCCTGCCACTTGGACAGCTCGTCGCCCTCGATCTTGTGCAGCGTGCCGGTCTTGAGCGCGATCGCCTTGCCCGCGATGTCGCCCTTGTCGAAGCCCTTGCCGGCGCGGATGGCCCATTTCAGCCCGCTGTTGTCGTCGATCACCTTCTTCAGGTCCGGCGGGAGACGCTGGTAGTCGGCCTTGTTCATGGTGAGCACGAAGGCCAGCGAGTAGAAGCCGAACTCGGTATGCTGGTCGGAGACCTCGTAGGTGCGGAAGCCCTTCACCGCCTCCCAGGGCAGCATGTAGCCATCGATGGTGCCGCGCTGCATGGCCTCGTAGATCGCGGGCGCGGGCATGCCGACCGGCTGGGCGCCCAGGTCCTCGAGCAGCTTGCCGATCACCGGGGTGGGCCGGCGGATCTTCAGGCCCTTGAGGTCGGCCAGCGTGGTCACCGCCTTGCCGCGCGTGTGCAGGTGGCCGGGGCCGTGGGTGTGCACGAACAGCACGTGGGTGTCGTTGTACTCCGCCTTGAGCACGCCCGAATCGTAGAGCTTCTGGAAGGCGCAGGAGCCGACCTCGGCGGTCTTGAACAGGCCGGGCAGCTCGACCACCTCGCTGAGCGGGAAGCGCCCCGCCGTGTAGCCCTGCACGGTCCAGGCGATGTCGGCCACGCCGGTGCGCGCGTTGTCATAGCCCTGCGGCGCCTTGCCCAGCGTCTGCGCCGGGTAGATGGTGACGTGGATGCGCCCGCCGGACTCCTTCTCCACCGCCTTCGCCCATGAGGTGAAGAACTGCTGCTGCCAGCTCGAGGCCGGCATGAAATGGGCGAGGTTGAGGTTGACTTCGGCAGCCTGCGCGGGCGCGCAGAGCGCGAGGCCAAGGGCCGCGGCAGCGACGAAGGCGCGTAACATTGGGTGTCCCTCCCCTGGGAGCGTGGCGCATTGCGCCATCTTGAAGCACCCGGGTGGGACGAAATCAAGCGCTGTGCGCGCCGCCCCCCGCTCAGGGCAGCCGCCGCTTGTAGCCGCAGCTTCTCACATGCGCCACGTAGTCGGGGGTGAGCGCGCCGCGGCCGTGGGCGAGCTGGTGCAGGTTCAGATCGCCGCCGAAGTTGAACTCCATCAGCGTCGGCCCCTCGCGGGCGAGCGCGACGTCCCAGGACTGGGTGCGCACGCGCGGGAAGACGCTGGCGGCCTCGGCGGCCAGCGCGAAGACCCGCTCCCAGTGCGGCACGGTCGTGCCGACCAGCCGCGTAAGCCGGCCGTCCTCGGGGTCGGCGGGCGGGTGGCCATCGGGACGGCTGACGATGACGCGGGTGATCTCGCCATTTGTGTGGTCGACGGCGCCCAGCGCGTTGCCGGGGCGCCAGAAGTTGTCGGCGATGTTGTCGCTGCTGGGAACCTTGATCACCGCCGAGGCGACCTGCGGCCGGTCGGACAGCAGAACGAGGACGCGGACCGAGGCGATCGCCTCGCCCGTGACCTCGGCCAGCGCGGGCTCGGGAGCGAGCGTGCGCTGGATCAGGTAGCCCGAGTCCGAGCTGTCGACCATGTACTGGTACAGCTCGGCGAGCGGCGTGTCGGCATGGCCCTCGAGCCGGGCGGTGCCGTCGTGGAAGCCCAGGATCTTCAGGCTGCCGATGCTGTAGATCCCGTCGACGGGCTTGGCGAAGAGCGGGAAGTCGTCGCGGCCCGCCAGCAGCTCGCCCAGCTCCTCGCGGCTCGAGACGGTGGCGGGGAACCCGTGCCGCGGCGCCCTGGCCAGGAGGGCGATGGTTTCGGGCACCGGCAGGCCGGCGCCCTGCATGATGGTGTAGAACAGCGCCTTGTCGTGCGAGGCGGCGAACCAGCCCGTGTCGTTGCACGCCATGTGCAGAGGGCGCTGGCCCTTCTTGCCGACGAAAAGACGGCAGTCGGCGGCGCTAACCTCGGGACGGTAGAGCCGGTAGTAGAAAAACTCGTCCACCGTCAGCCCGTAGGGGCTGCGGATGGCGGCGATCAGCTTGCCGATCCAGGCCGGGCTGCCCGCGGCAGCGTTGGCCTCGCGGAAATGGGTGGCCATGTCCACCTTCGGGGGCCGGTCGAGACGCGTGCGCGCCGCGCGGTCGCCGGCTGCGTCGAGGGTCTGGATCATGCCTGCCCGGTCCTCCTTGCCCCGTTGCCTGTCATTTTACAGCCAGATAAGCACAGCACCGCGGCGCTGTATAGCGGCTCGGGCTTTCGCCCGGCGGCCGCGCCGCCTACATGCCGCAGCGGGCGGTATGCTGGACGAGGGCCGAGGATCATGGAGATGAGCGCGACGGCGCCGCTGCGACTGGTCATCTTCGATGTCGACGGCACGCTGGTCGACAGCCGGCGCTCGATCCTGGGCGCGATGCGCGGGGCCTTCGCCGCAGCCGGCCTGCCGGCGCCCGACGACGCCGCGACGCTGGGCATCGTCGGCCTGTCGCTGGCCGAGGCCATGGAGGCGCTGGTGCCCGGACTGTCCGCGGCCGAGCGCGACCGGCTGGTGGCGCTGTACAAGCAAAGCTTCGCTGCGCTGCGCGCCGAGCGCCGGGCCGAGGCGGAGGCGCCGCTCTATCCCGGGGCGCGGCGGGCGCTGACGCGGCTGGAGGCGGCGGGCTACCTGCTTTCGGTCGCCACCGGCAAGGGGCGGCGCGGGCTGGCGCGCGTGCTGCAGAGCCACCGCCTGGAGGCGCTGTTCGTGGGCGCCCAGACCGCGGACGACGCGCCCTCGAAGCCGCATCCGGCGATGGTGCTGAACTGCCTCGCCGCCACCGGGGTCGAGGCGGCCCGCGCTGCGATGGTGGGCGATTCCACCTTCGACATGGAGATGGCGCGGGCTGCGGGGGTGCGCGCGCTCGGCGTCGGCTGGGGCTTCCAGCCCCCCGAGCGGCTGGTCGCGGCCGGGGCCGAGCGTGTGGTCGAGGATTTCGACGCGCTCGTGGCCGCGCTGGCCGAGTTGCTGGAGGCGGCATGAGGCGGTTCTGGACGGCGGCGCGGCTGGAGCCGGTGGAGGGCGGCCATGCGCTGCATCTCGATCACCGGCCGGTACGCACGCCCGCGGGGGCGGCCTGCGTGCTGCCGACCCGCGCGCTGGCCGAGGCGGTGGCCGCCGAGTGGCAGGCGCAGGAGGGCGAGGTCAACCCGCTGGCCATGCCGCTGACGCGCGCGGCCAACGCCGCGATCGACCGCGTCGCGCCCGATCCGGGGCCGGTGGCCGAGACCGTCGCGGCCTATGGCGCGAACGATCTGGTGTGCTATCGCGCGCCGCATCCCGAGGGGCTGAAAGAGCGCGAGGCCGAGGCCTGGGACCCGCTGGTCGACTGGGCCGCCGAGGCACTGGGGGCGCCGCTGATCATGGTCGAGGGCGTGATGCATGTCGCCCAGCCGCCGCACGCGCTGGCCCGGCTGGGCGAGGCGGTGCGCGGCCACGGCGCCTGGGAGCTGACGGCGCTGCACGAGCTGGTGACGCTGTCGGGCTCGCTGGTGATCGGGCTGGCGGTCAGCCGCGGGCGCATCGGCGCCGAGGCGGGCTGGGCGGCGAGCCGGATCGACGAGCAGTGGAACATCGAGGAATGGGGCGAGGACGCCGAGGCCGCCGCCGCCGCCGAGCGCCGGCGGCGGGATTTCCTCGACGCGGCGCGGCTGATTGAGCTGGTGTGCGCGCGCGGGTGAGCGGCGCCAGAGAGCCGCGTGCCCGGGCCAGGCGGGCCGCAGCCGATCCAGGCGCGGGCCTGTGCCGGAACGCGCCGGCGCGTGCGTTTAACCATGAAACGGCGGTCCGATTGGCTCGCCGAGCTGAAACCCGGCAAGTCCGGAAGGAGACCCCATGCACAGACGGCACGTCATTCGGCTTGTCTCGGTGGGCGCAGCGGTGGTGCTGGGCCTGGGCCTGAGCGGCTGCGCCGCGGACTACTACGGCGGCGGCTACGGCGGGTATTACGGAGGGGGCGGCTATTACGGCGCGCCCTATTACGACTACTATTATTATCCCGGAGCGGATGTCTACTTCCTTCCACGGGACAGGTATTACTATTACCGCGACAACGGCCGGTGGATCCGGTCGCGCTCGCTGCCGCGAGGCTACCACCTGGACGAGCACAACAGACGGCGCCTGCACACCACGGATCCGCACCCGTGGGAGCAGACCCAGAATCAACAGCGCAGCTACGACCGCCAGCGCAGCCAGAGCGACCAGCGCCAATGGCAGCAGAACCAGGATCAGCAGCGCAGCTATGACCGCCAGCGCAGCCAGAGCGACCAGCGCCAATGGCAGCAGAACCAGGATCAGCAGCGCAGCTACGACCGCCAGCGCAGCCAGAGCGACCAGCGCCAGTGGCAGCAGAACCGCTCCCAGGAAAGCGCCCGCGCGCAGGGCCAGAACACGCAGTGGCAGCGCCCCAAGACCCAGGGCGGTCAGGACCGCAGCAAGCAGAACGCGCAGGATCAGCAGCAAAACGGCAAATACGGCGATCGGCGCCAGCCGCCGCCGGGACAGCCGTGGCTGCCGCAGACCGACCAGACGCCTCAGTGACGCGTCAGTGATCGTCCCCCGCCGGGTGCGCTCCGTCGTCCCGGCGGGCTCCGCCCTAGCCGCGCGGTCGGCGGCGGCGCCGGCCGCCCTCCTCGCCGCCTGAGGGCGCGAAGGAGATGCGCGGGATCGTCACCTGGGTCTCGAGGTTGGGATAGCCCGCGGTCTTGTGCGGGATGGCGATGGCGCTGACAAAGTGCTCCTGGAAGCGGGGCTCGACCGCCGTCTCGACCTTCTCGATCTGGCGCACCACGCGCTCGATCTCGCGCCGCGCGCCGACATTGACCAGCGCGATGCGCGCTCCCGTTCCGGCGGCGTTGCCGGCCGAGGAGACCTTCTCGATCGGGCAGTCGGGGATCATGCCCAGGGTCATGGCATGCAAGGGCGAGATATGCGCGCCGAAGGCGCCCGCGAGCACAACCCGGTCCACCGTCTCGATGCCCATCTTGTCCATCAGGAGCCGGGCGCCCGAATAGAGCGCCGCCTTGGCCAGCTGGATGTTGCGCACGTCGTTCTGCGTCACCGTGATCAGCGGCCCGCCCTCGGGCCGTCCGTCGTGCAGGACATAGGCCCAGGTGCGGCCGTCCTCGACGATGCGCTCCGAGCCGACCGCCTCGCGGCTGCCGATGGCGCCGTCCTCGTCGACGATGCCGGCCAGCCGCATCTCGGCGATCACCTCGATGATGCCCGAGCCGCAGATGCCGGTGACGCCGCCGCGGCCCACGGCCTCGGCGAAGCCGGCGTCGTCGGACCACAACTCGCTGCCGATCACCCGGAAGCGCGGCTCCTTGGTCTGGGGGTCGATGCGCACGCGCTCGATGGCGCCCGGGGCGGCGCGCTGGCCCGAGGAGATTTGCGCGCCCTCGAAGGCCGGGCCGGTGGGCGAGGAGCAGGCCAGCACCTTGTGGCGGTTGCCCAGCACGATCTCGGCATTGGTGCCGACATCGACCACCAGCATCATCTCGTCCTGCACGTGCGGGCCCTCGCTCAGCACCACGGCGGCGCAATCGGCGCCGACATGCCCGGCGATGCAGGGCAGCACATAGAGCCGCCCGTTGGGGTGCATGGCGACCTCGATCTCGCTGGCCCACAGCGTAATGGAGTCCGAGGTGGCCAGCGCGAAGGGCGCCCAGCCCAGTTCGGTCGGGTCGAAGCCCATCATGAGGTGGTGCATCACCGGGTTGCCGACGAACACGCCCTCGACGATGTCGGCGACGGCGACGCCGGCCTCCTCGGCCACCTGGATGATCAGGGTGTTCAGCGCGCCGCGCACGGCCTTGGTCATCTCGGCCGCGCCGCCCGGGTTCATCATGGCGTAGGAGACCCGGCTCATCAGGTCCTCGCCGAAGCGGATCTGCGGGTTCATGATGCCGGCCGAGGCCAGCACCTCGCCCGAGACCAGGTCGCACAGATGGCAGGCGATGGTGGTCGAGCCGACATCGACGGCGACACCGCAGATCGGCCCTTCATGGAAGCCGGGCCAGATCTGGATGATGCGGCCGGTGGAGCGGCCCTGGCCGGTGTGCACCGCCACGGTGACCTTCCACTGGCCGTCGCGCAGCGTCTTTTGCAGCATGCGCGTGGTGCGCAGGTCGGAGATGATGCCGGTGATGCCCCACTGCTCGTCGAGCGCCTGCAGGAGCCGCTCGAGATCGCCCTTGGGATTGTGCATGTCGGGCTCGGCGACCTCGACGTAGTGCAGCTTGGTGGCGGGGTCCATCACCACCTTGCGCGCCTCGGCGCGCTTGCGGACCACCTGCTTGTGCACCTGGCTCTCGGGCGGCACGTCGATCACCACGTCGCCCTGGATGGTGGCCTGGCAGCCGAGCCGGCGGCCCGGGGCCAGCCCGCGCTTGGTGTTGTAGCGGTCCTCGACCTTGTTCCAGGCGCTGAGCGCGTCCTCGCGCACATGCACGCCGTGCTTGGGGAACTCGCCGTAGGAGGGGGTGACCTGGCATTTCGAGCAGATGCCGCGGCCGCCGCAGACCGAGTCGAGGTCGACGCCCAACTGGCGCGCGGCGGTCAGCACCGGCGTGCCGGGCGCGAAGCGGCCGCGCTTGCCCGAGGGGGTGAAGATAACGAGCGGGTCGGTCGTCTTGTCGTCCATGCCTGCCTCCGGGCCGCGCAGCACATCTATGTTAGAAGGCGGCCGGAGGAAAGGGATTGCCCGAAGGCGGCATCGCGTGTCGAGGAGGCGTCAGCGCGGCGCCGCCGCGCCACGCCAGAGCCCGCAGGCGCGCGCTCAGGCGAGGCCGACGGGCAGTTCGGTGGTCGCCTTGATCTCCTCCATGACGAAGCTGGCGGAAATGTCGGCGAGCGGCACGCGGCGGATCAGGCGCTGGTAGAGCCGGTCATAGGCGCGCACGTCGGCCACGCGCGCCGTCAGCAGGTAGTCGAGGTCGCCGGTGACCCGGTAGGCGCCCATGATCTCGGGCAGGCCGGCCACGGCGCGGGTGAACTGCTCGAGCCACTGAGGCTCGTGCCGGTCGGTGCGCACCGAGATGAACACCATCAGCGGCAGGCCCAGCGCCTCCGGGTCGGCCAGCGCCACGCGGCCGCGGATGATGCCGGTCTCCTCGAGCCGGCGCACGCGGCGCCAGCAGGCGTTGCGCGACAGGCCGACGCGGGCACCGAGCTCCTCGACCCCGAGGCCGGCGTCGCGCTGGAGCTCCCTGAGCAGGAGGCGGTCGATGTCGTCGATGTCCATGGCCGGGAGAGAATGCGGGAAAATTTCCCGATATAGAAGTCAAATCTTGCAAATACGGGAACATTTCCCGCGCGCGTCGTGGCATCAATCCCCCAAGACAACGACAGCCGGGAGGCCGCCATGATCGCCAACGTCAAGACACTGTTCCTCGCCCATCCGCGCACGGTGGACGAGAGTTATTTCGAGCACATGGCCTTTGCCGGGCGCTTCTCGGCCCGGCTCATGCTGGCCGCCGGCGCGGCGCTGGTGCACGCCGTGCTGCCGTTCCTTTTCGAGCGCACGGCGAGCCGGATGGTGGCCGAGCTCTACGCCCGCACCCACAACCGCGGCCGCTAGCGCAGGGGGCACGGCCGCGCGCCCCCGCGCGGGGGGGCGCTCAGGCCCCGAGCTGCCGCGCCAGGTTCGCCGCCACCCGGTCGAGGAAGCCGGTGGTGGTCTCCCACTTCTGGTCGGGGCCGACCAGGAGCGCGAGGTCCTTGGTCATGTGGCCCGATTCCACGGTGCCGACGGTGGCGCGCTCCAGCGTCTCGGCGAAGTCCCTGAGCGCGTCGTTGCCGTCGAGCTTGGCGCGGTGCTCCAGCCCGCGGGTCCAGGCGAAGATCGAGGCGATGGAGTTGGTCGAGGTCTCCTTGCCCTGCTGGTGCATGCGGAAGTGCCGCGTCACCGTGCCGTGCGCGGCCTCGGCCTCGACCACCTCGCCGTCCGGCGTCATCAGCACCGAGGTCATCAGGCCGAGCGAGCCGTAGCCCTGGGCCACGGTGTCGGACTGCACGTCGCCGTCGTAGTTCTTGCACGCCCAGACATAGCCGCCCGACCACTTGAGCGCGCAGGCCACCATGTCGTCGATCAGGCGGTGCTCGTAGGTGAGGCCGGCGCGCTCGAACTTGCCCTTGAACTCGGCCTCGAAGACCTCCTCGAACAGGTCCTTGAAGCGGCCGTCATAGGCCTTGAGAATGGTGTTCTTGGTCGACATGTAGAGCGGCCAGCCCATCATCAGGGCGTAGTTCATCGAGGCGCGGGCGAAGTCGCGGATCGACTCGTCGTAGTTGAACATGGCCATGGTCACGCCGGCGCCGGGGGCCTGGGTGACCTCGCGCTCGATCACCTTGCCGTCCTTGCCCTCGAAGCGGATGGTGATGGTGCCCGGGCCGGGGAAGCGGAAGTCGGTGGCGCGGTACTGGTCGCCGAAGGCGTGGCGGCCGACCACGATGGGCCTGGTCCAGCCGGGCACCAGCCGGGGCACGTTCTTGCAGATGATCGGCTGGCGGAAGATCACGCCGCCCAGGATGTTGCGGATGGTGCCGTTGGGGGAGCGCCACATCTGCTTGAGGCCGAACTCCTTCACGCGCGCCTCGTCGGGGGTGATGGTGGCGCACTTGACACCGACGCCGTGCTCGCGGATGGCGTGGGCGGCGTCGACGGTGATCTGGTCGTCGGTGCGGTCGCGCTCCTGGATCGAGAGGTCGAAATACTTCAGGTCGATGTCGAGATAGGGGTGGATCAGCTTCTCCTTGATGTAGGCCCAGATGATCCGGGTCATCTCGTCGCCGTCGAGCTCGACGATCGGGTTCTCCACCTTGATCTTCGCCATGTGTCTCTCTCCACCGAGGCTGCGCTGGGTGCGGAATCGCGGCGGACAATAGCGGCGCCGCGCGCGGGCGGCAATGTGGGTGGGTGGTGCCGCCGCCGGGGCGCAGGGCGCGGGCCCCGGAATTGCCCAGGTCGGGGCCGGGATTGGGGCCAAAGAGAGGTGTCCACGTGTGGACACTATGTTAAGCCGTTGGAATCATTGTAGTTGCGATGTGGACGGTTTTTATGGTTAAGGAAGGCTTGATGCCGCGGATCGAGGCGGGACGGGCGGCAGCGATGGCGGGGGCAGGGCCGCGAGGGAGGCACGCGTGACGGGACTGCGGGGCAGGGCGCGACGGCTGGGGCTGGGGCTGGCGACGCTGGCGGGGCGGCCGCGCGGGTTCTTCTCGCCCTACCGCTATGCGGCGACCGTCGCGCCGCCCGGGCCCTATCCGGCGATCGAGGCGGCGTTGCGGGCGGCCGAGCCCGCCTTCGCCGGGGTGCTCGACGAGATCGAGGCGCACGCGCCCAGGCTGGCGGGCTTCGACGGCCCGCCGCCCGAGCCGCGCTGGGGGCAGTCGTGGTTTCCCCGGCTCGACGGTGCGGCGGCCTATGTGCTGGCGCGCCGCGCGCGGCGCATCGTCGAGGTGGGCTCGGGCCACTCTACCCGCTTCCTGGCGCGGGCGGCGCGCGACGGGGGCAGGGGCACGCGGATCACCTGCATCGACCCGGCGCCGCGCGCGGCGCTGGCGGGGCTGGAGGTCGAGTGGCGCGCGCGTGTGCTGGGGCCCGAGGACGTGGGCCTGTTCGAGGCGCTGGGCGAGGGCGATATCGCCTTCTTCGATTCCTCGCACCTTTTGTGGCCGGGCTCGGACGTGGACACGATCCTGAACCGGATCCTGCCGGTGCTGCGCGCGGGCGTGCTGGCGCATGTGCATGACGTCACGCTGCCCGACCCCTATCCGGCGGGCTGGGCCTGGCGCGGCTATACCGAGCAGCACGCGCTGGCCGGGTGGTTCCTGGGCGGCGCCTACCAGCCGGTGTTCGCCAGTCAGTATGCGGTGAGCCGCATGGGCGCGGCGCGCCGTCCGGGCGTGGCGGAACTGCCGCTGGTCGCGGGCGCCGTCGAGACCAGCCTTTGGCTGAGGCGCACCTGACGCCCGTGCCAACGTTGCGCGCTGCCGCGCGTCGGCTTAGAGGGCGCGGCGAGGAGGTGCCATGAGCCGAGAGATGCCGAGCCGGAACATGCCAAGCGAGGACGTGCCGGTCCCGCAAGCGGCGCCCGTCACGATCCTGGTCGAGCCGCAGCTTGGCGAGAACATCGGCGCGGCCGCCCGCGCCATGTGGAACTTCGGGCTGAGCGCGCTGCGCCTGGTCAGCCCGCGCGACGGCTGGCCGAACCCCTCTGCCGTGGCGATGGCGAGCGGGGCGGGCCGCGTCTTGGATGCGGCGCAGCTGTGCGGCACGACCGCCGAGGCGGTGGCCGACCTCAACTTCGTCTATGCCACCACCGCGCGCCCGCGCGAGATGGCCAAGACGGTGATGACACCCGAGCGCGCCATGGCGCATGCGCGCGAGATGATCGCGGGGGGCAGCCGCGTCGGCATCCTGTTCGGGCGCGAGCGCACGGGGCTGGAAAACGCCGACGTGGTGCGCGCCAACGCCATCGTCAGCGTGCCGGTGAACCCTCAGTTCCCGTCGCTGAACCTGGCGCAATGCGTGCTGCTGATGGCCTATGAGTGGCGCCGGCAGGGCGACGCGACGCCTGCCGAGGTCGCGGCCACCGGCCGCTGGCAGCCGGCCGGGGCGGGCGAGGTGGCGCGCATGCTCGACCACCTGGTGGGCGAGCTGGAGGCAGCGCATTTCTTCTGGCCCGAGGAGAAGCGCGCCTCGATGGAGGCCAATCTGCGCAACCTGTTCCACCGGGCGCCGCTGACCGACCAGGAGGTGCGCACGCTTTGGGGCGTGATCCGCGCGCTGGCCGAGGGGCCGAAGCGCCGGCGCGGGTGAGACGCCCTGTCCCTTGTCTGCCGCGGGGCGGGCGGCTAAGGGTCTGCCGGAAATTTGCGGCCGGGAGCGGCGGATGAGCAAGCGAGCGATTTTCGAGGAGGTCGGCACCGAGCGCGCCGAGGCGCCTGCGCCCCAGCCTGCGCGCCTGCGCGCCGCCCGCGGCGCCATCGCCCTGTGGCTGGCGCTGCTCGCCGTCCTGGTGTCGGCGATGGTGCTGGTCGGCGGGCTGACGCGGCTGACCGATTCCGGCCTCTCGATCACCGTGTGGGAGCCGGTGATGGGCGTGATCCCGCCGCTGAGCCACGCCCAGTGGGAGCACGCCTTCGACGCCTACAAGCAGACCACCGAGTTCAAGGTGCAGAACTCGTGGATGACGCTGGCCGACTTCAAGCCGCTTTACTGGTGGGAGTGGAGCCACCGGCTTCTGGGCCGCATGATAGGCGTCGTCTGGGCGCTGGGCTTCATCGCCTTCCTGGCGGCGCGGCGCATCCCGCGCGGCTGGACCGGGCGGCTGCTGCTGCCGGGGGTCCTGGGCGCGCTGCAGGGCGCGGTCGGCTGGTGGATGGTCGCCTCGGGGCTGGTCGGGCGGCTGAGCGTGGCGCCCTATCGGCTGGCGCTGCATCTGGGGCTGGCGGTGATCATCCTGATGGTGCTGATCTGGCTGGCGCTGAAGGTGCGGCTCGACGAGGTCGAGCTTTTGAAGGCGCGGCGCCGGCGAATGCCGCGCCTGCTCGGCTTCGCCGGGGTGCTGCTGGCCTGCGTCTTCCTGCAGATCCTGGCCGGGGCGCTGGTGGCGGGCAACCATGCGGGGCGCGCCTTCGTCGACTGGCCGTTGATGCAGGGCCAGTTCCTGCCGCCCGGGCCGTTCGACCTGACGCCGTGGTGGCGCAACTTCTTCGAGAACCCTTCGCTGGTGCAGTTCGTGCACCGCATGATCGGCTATCTCGTGCTTGTGCTGGCCATCGTCTTCGCCCTGCGCTGCACGCGCGCGGTCCACGCGCGGACGCGCAATCTGGGGCGCTGGGTCGGCGTGGTGGTGCTGGCGCAGGTGGTGATCGGCATCACCACGCTGATGCACGGGGCGCCGGTGGACCTGTCCTCGCTGCACCAGGCCGGGGCGCTGGTGGTGGTCACCATGCTCGTGCGCACGAAGTTCGAGATCGCCTACCCCTCCGAGCAGCGCATCGCGCGGGGCTGACGCGGCCCCGGCCCCCGGGCTGCGGGCTGAGGCGACGGCGCGCTATTCCAGCCTGCCGCCGCGGCGCACGCCGGGCAGGCTGTCCTGACAGATACCGCGCAGCGCCACCCATTGCTGGTCGTCGAGCGCGGGCTTGTAGGGGCCGTCGCCGATCCTGTCGGCCGCGGCCGCGCGCTCGGCGCGCCGGGCCAGCCCGGGGTGGCTGGCGAGCAGCCGGAACACGCCCTTGGAGTCGCCGTACTTGGCGCGCATCTTCTCGAAGAAGCGGGCGAAGGGCTTGCTCGGCAGCCCGGCCCGGGCGAGCAGGTCGAAGGCGGTCTGGTCGGCGGCTGCCTCGGCCTTGCGATGGTAGGAGGCGTTGAGCACGGCGTCGGTGGTGACCACCACGACAGAGGCGCCGAACACGTCGCCCAGCACCATGCCGAGGATGCCGGCGGTGCCCGCCGCCCTGAGCGCCATGCGGGTCGGGTCGTGGTGCATCTCGTGGCCGATCTCGTGCGCCAGCACGCCGGCGACCTCCTCGGGCGAGGAGGCCTCGTCGAGCAGGCCGCGGAAGATCACGATCCGGCCGCCCGGCAGCGCCACGGCGTTGATCATGGGGTGGTCGAGCACGCTGACCCTGAGCGGGTAGGGCAGGCCGGGGTGAGGGGCGAGGCGGTGGGTCATCGCCTCTAGCGCCGCCACGCCCTGGGGCGCGTCGCAGGTCCCGGGGCGATGGCCGGCGCCGAGAAAGCCGAGCATGCCCTTGAGCTGCTCGATCACCGCGTCGCCGAGCTGCTGCTCGCGCTGGGGCGGGATCAGGAGCGCGAGCTGCCCCGCCAGCGCGGGGATCAGCACGAACATCATCAGCACCAGCGCCGCCACGGCGCCGCCGCCCCACAGCACCACGGTGCGCATGCCGCGCCGGTCGACCGGCCGCTGGTAGAGCCCGGGGCAGACCTGACGGATGGCCGCGAGCATGTCGGGATCGGAGAGCACCAGCCGCTCGTCGCTGTCGGCATGGGGCACCAGCTGCACGGCGCTGTCGCCCTTGCGCCCGAGCGCGCGCAGGCTGGCCAGCGGCCAGTGCGCCAGCGCCGATTCGTCGAAGCCCATGATGACCAGCGACCGCTCGCCGAAGCTGACGACCACGTTGCGCGGCTCGGCGGACTCGCCGTCGAAATAGCGCGCTTCGGCCTCGAGCTTGGCGTATCGCTCGAGCGCCGTCATCAGAAGCCGGCCCCGACATCGACGCCGAGCGCGTCGGCGAAGCCGCCGGCCTCAGTGGCCTTGTCGTGCGGGCGCTGCCGGGCCTCGTCGAGCGCGCCGACGTTGTGCACCAGCATGGTCTCGGTCTTGCGCATCAGGATCGGCCGGGTGATGAACACCTGGCCAAACGAGAAGGCCGAGGCCATCGCCAGCAGATAGGCGAGCGCGGCCGCGCCGGCGAGCCCGATCATCTGCAGCTGGCCGAGCGCGGCCAGGGGGTTGTCGACCGCGCGGCCGAGCTGGGGCAGGTGGCCCGGCCCGACCACCGCAAGGGCCACTGCCCCCAGCACTGCGATCAACGCGATTGCCACCAGCGTCGTGCAGATGCCGACCAGGAGCGTGCCCACCACATAGAGGCTGATGATCTGGGGCGGGCTGACGTCGCTCTGGAAGCGGGTCTCACCCAGCGCGCGGTTCGACCACATGTAGCGGAAAGCGACGATCTCGTAGCGCATGAACATGATGAACAGCGCCAGGTAGCCAATGAAGCCGATCGTGGCCCCGAACACCGTGGTCGAGGGATTGCCGGGGTCCGCGGCCACACCCCAGCCGGCCAGCGCGATCAGCCCGAGCACGATGTAGAGCCAGACCCAGTAGGCGAACAGCCCGACCCAGGAGCCGTCCTGGCGGAACTTGCGATCGCCGAACCAGGTGCGGTCGACCATGTACTTGGCCAGCCGGAACTGCTTGAGCGGGAACAGCAGGCCCAACGTGACGATGGTCAGGAACCAGTACCACAGCGCGCGGCCGACATAGCCCCAGGCGCCGGTATCCATGCCGAGGCGGATGCCGCGCCAGCGCGTGCGCGCCATGGCATAGCGCCGCGCCCGGTAGATGGCGAAGAACAGGAAGGGCACCGCGGCGAGCAGCGTGATCTGCAGCGCGAACGGGTTGCTGCCGAAATAGGTCAGGCCGATGAAGGCGAGCCCCAGGTTCACCAGGCCCAGATAGATGGCGAGGATGACGATGGCGATCAGGAAGCCCAAAAGCTTCTCGAGCCCGGTGCCGGTATATTCCAGCGGGTCCCCCTCGAGCCGGATGGCGTTCCAGTAGTGCCGCCTCAGCGCCGTGATCAGCCAGAAGCGGTAGATGCCGACGGTGACGACGGTCAGGAGCGAGCCCTTCAGCGCCAGCCACAACAGCGATGGCCCGGAGCGCGCGTAGTGTGGCTGCGACGGGCCCTGTTCGGCCCCCCCGAAGCCGCTGGGGCCGCCGCCCAGTCCGCCGCCCCCGCCGGTGACTCCGCCGGGGCCTCCGCCTCCGGGGCCCCCCGGGCCGCCGCCGCCGCCGCCGCCCCCGCTGGTGCCGCCCGGGCCGTCGGCGCCCAGCACGAGCTCGTCGCCGTCATCGAGCTCCCAGTCCTTGCGGCGCTCGGCATAGCGGCGCACCCCGCGGTAGCGCTCGATGTCCCAGGGCTTGCGCCCGTCCGTTCCGTCGTCCATGCCCGCGCGCCCCCGCCCGATACGTTGCGTATGGTGGCGCAAAACTATGACGGATTCCGGCCCGCTTGTCATCGCGCCTCGGGCCAAGTGCGGTGGCAAAGGCGCGCCGGCGGGGCATTCCGGCCGCACAGCTTGCGACCCCGACGCGAGGCCGGTGCCGGCAATGCAATCCCAGGTTGTTCGCCCCGTCGTTTACGCCGTCGTTTGCCCCCGGAACTCAGCCGCCCTGGCGCAGGTCCGGGTGGCGGTAGCCCATGCCGTCGAGCAGCTCGCGCAGCCTGAGCTTGGAGATCTTGCCCGTGGCGGTGTGCGGGATCTCCTCGACCAGGATCACGTCGTCAGGCAGCTGCCACTTGGCGAAATGCGGGCGCAGCCGGTCGATGATCTCGGCCGGCGGCGGGCTCTTGCCGGGGCGGGGCACGACCACCAGCACCGGGCGCTCGTCCCATTTCGGATGGGCGACGGCGACCGCCGCGGCCTCGGCCACGTCGGGGTGGCTGACGGCGAAATTCTCCAGGTCGATCGAGCTGATCCACTCGCCGCCCGACTTGATCACGTCCTTGAAGCGGTCGGTGATGCGCACATAGCCCAGGGGCGTGACGGTCGCCGCGTCGCCGGTGTCGAACCAGCCCTCGGCGTCGATACTGTCGGCCTCCTTCTTGAGGTAGCGGCGCACCACGCCCGAGCCGCGCACCATCAGGCGGCCCTGCGTCTGGCCGTCCCAGGGCAGCTCGTGGCCGTCCTCGTCCCTGAGCGCGATGTCCACCGTGAAGGGCGGGTGGCCGACCGTGAGCTGGGTCTCGAGGCGCTCGGCCTCGGGCAGGGCCGCGATCTCGGGCTTGAACGAGCACAGGGTGCCCAGCGGCGAGGTTTCGGTCATGCCCCAGGCGTGGATGACGCGCACCCCGAACTCGTTCTGGAACGCCTCGATCACCGCCCTGGGGCAGGACGAGCCGCCGATCACCACGCGGTCGAGCGTGGGCAGCTTCAGGCCATTGTCGCGCAGATGCGGCAGCAGCATCAGCCAGATGGTGGGCACCGCAGCGGTGATGGTCACCCCGTGGCCCAGCATCTCGTAGAGGCTGGCGGGGTCGAGCTGGCAGCCGGGCAGCACCATCCCGGCCCCGGCCATTGGCGCCGAGAAGCCGGTGGACCAGCCGTTGGCGTGGAACAGCGGCACCACCGGCATCATCACGTCGCAACACGACAGCCCCAGCATGTCCGCCTGCATGAAGACCATGGCGTGCAGCACATTGGAGCGGTGCGAGTAGACCACGCCCTTGGGCTCGCCGGTGGTGCCCGAGGTGTAGCAGATGCCGCAGGCGGCGCGCTCGTCAACCGGCTCCCAGGCGGCGTCGCCGTCCTCGGCCTCGAGCAGCTCCTCGTAGCTGAGCGCGTTGGGCAGGCTGGTCTCGGGCAGCCGGGGACGGTCGGCCAGGACGATATAGCCGCGCACCCCGGGGAGGTCGGTCGCGAGCCCCTCGAGCACCGGCACGAGGTCCGCGTCGCAGAAGATCCAGCGGTCCTCGGCGTGGTTGATGATGTAGATCAGCTGCTCGGGGCTGAGCCGCGGGTTGAGCGAATGCAGCACCGCGCCGGCGCCGGGCACGCCGTACCACGCCTCCATGTGGCGCGCGGTGTTCCAGGCCATGCAGCCCGCCACCTCGCCGGGCTTGATGCCGAGCCGCGCCAGCGCCTGGCGCAGCTTCAGCGCGCGGGCGCGGATGCCGGCCCAGGTGGTGCGGGTGATCGGGCCCTCGACCGAGCGGCTGACGACGGGCCGTGCCCCGTGGTATTTCGCGGCGTGGTCGAGGATCGAGGTGACCCGGAGCGGCCAGTCCTGCATCAGCCCGAGCATCGGCGCGTCTCCCTGCTGGCGTCTTGTCCCGGGGGTCACTCTAGCAGCCGGGCCGCCGCCCTCAAGTCCGCGCTTGCGCGGCGCGCGGGCGCCGGGCAGGGTGCGCGGGCGGCGCGAGCCCCGCGAGTCATCTTCCGGACCCTGGCCATGAACCCGACCACCCTTGGTGCGCTCTGGATCGCCGGCGGCATGGCGCTGGTCGCCATCAGTGACAACTTCGTCGGCTCGGTCGCGCGCGAGATCGGGCTGTGGCAGTTCCAGGTGCTGCGCTCGGGGATGATCCTGCCGGTCGCGGTGGCGGCGGCGCTGGCGGCGCGGCGGCCGCAGATGCTGCGCCCGCGGGCGCCGCGGGCGGTGGCGCTGCGCAGCGCGTTCGCGACCGTGGGACTGCTGATGTATTTCGCGGCGCTGCCCGCGGTGGGCATCGCGCAGGCCGCGGCGGGGCTGTTCACCTCGCCGATCTGGGTGGTGCTGGTCTCGGCGCTGGTGTTCGGCGAGCGGGTCGGGCCGCGGCGCATCGCCGGCGTGGCGGTGGGCTTCGCCGGGGTGTGCCTGGTGCTGGGGCTGGGCGGCGCCCAGCCGGTGCGGCCGATGGCGCTGGTAGCGGTGAGCGCGGGCCTGCTGTGGGGGCTGGGGGTGATCTGGACGCGGCGCTTTTGCCGCGCGGAGAGCGTGACCGGCCTGGCGGTGTGGCAATTCGTCGCCTTTTTGGTGGCGGGGCTGGCCGGGCTGGCAGCGCTGCCCTGGCTGAGCGGGGCGCTGGCAGGGGTCGAGGGCGCGCGCTTCGCCACCGAGGCATGGCGCGCGCCGGGGAGCGCCATGCTGGGCCTGGTGTTCCTGATCGGGCTGTCGGGCTTTGTCGCCACCGCCTGTGTGGCGCGCGGCTACATGAGCGGAGCGGCCTCGATCATGGGGCTGTTCGACTTCAGCTTCCTGTTCTGGGCGCCGTTCTTCGCCTGGACGCTGTGGGGCCAGACGGTGACGGTGCGCATGGCCCTTGGCATGGCGCTGATCGTGGCGGCCGGCGGTCTGGCCGTGTGGTCGGGCGAGCGGCGGGCCGCGGCCGGCGCGGCGCAGGGGGGCGCGGCGCAGGGGGGCGCGGCGGCGCCCCGCGGGCGGCAGGTGCCTTGAGCGGCGGCGCCGATCGTAACCGTTTGCTAACCATTTTTTCGCAGCCTCGCGGGGTTTCGTCGCCCGCCCGGCACGGCGGGCGGCGGCAAGCAGGCGAGGCTGGCTGCGATGGCGCGTGCGTGGCAGATGCTTGGATCGGCAGGCTCCGGCGCTGCCGCCGCCTTGCTCGTGGTCGTCGCCCAGGGGTTGTTCGCGCTGACCGACAGCTTCGCCCCCTTCGTCGCCAACGACATGTCGATCTGGCAGTTCCAGGCGATCCGCGCGGCGTTGATGCTGCCGGTGGCGCTGGCCGCGGCGGCGGGTTTCGGCTCGTGGCGGCGCATCCTGCCCAGGGCGCCCGGGGCGGTGGCGCTCAGGACGGCGCTCAACGTGCTGGCGCTCGGCGCCTATTTCGCGGTGCTGCCGCTGGTGCCGATGGGGCAGGCGGCGGCCGGGTTCTTCACCACGCCGATCTGGGTGGTGCTGGCGATGAGTCTGGCGGGCGGGGGCGCACCGGACGCGCGCCTGTGGCTGACGGTCGGCCTGGGCTTCGGCGGCGCGGCGCTGGCGGTGGGCCTGGGCGGCGCCGGCGCGCTCGACCCGCTGGCGCTGGTGCCGGTGGCCGCGGGCGCGCTGAACGCCGTCTCGATCCTCATCACCAACCGGCACTGCCGCGAGGAGGACCCCTGCGCGCTGCTGTTCTGGAGCATCGCCGGCTTTCTTCTCCTGGGGCTCGCGGGCCTCGCCGTCGCGCTGTGGGCCGGGGCGAGCGGGATGGCGACGGCCGCGCCCGAGGCGCTGCTCGAGCCGCCGGCGCCGGTCGGGGTGCAGATGCTGCTGGTCGCGGCGGCGCTCGGGCTGTCCTCGATCCTGGGCGCGGGGCTGTTGATGCGCGGCTACCAGATGGGCGAGAATGCCTCCGTCGCCCTGTTCGACTATTCCTACCTGGTCTGGGCGGCGATCGTCTCGGCGATGATCTGGGGCGAAATGCCGACCGCGACGGGGCTTGCGGGGCTGGCGCTGATCGTCTCGGCGGGAGCGGTTGCCGTGGCGCCGCAGCGCGAAACGAGGGCGGACGCGCCCGCGTAAGCGGCGATCGGGCCGGCCGGCCGCCGGCCGCCGGGGCCGAATTCCCCGCATGTCGGCTGCACATTGCCCCGGTCATCGCCCCGCACGGAGCGCGCTTTTCGCTGTTCTGCGGTCCCGGGACAGAGCCGCGATGCGTGTGGAGTGCAGGTCGAGCGCCGGTCGGGCCGGCGCCCGAAGAAAAAGTCGCCCGGACAGCATTGCACACTGCCGTAGCCCGGTCTGTGCCGTATTGCCGGCGCATCGGCAGTCAATCGTGGTTCATGGGCCACAGTTGCCGCCATTTTTTGACGCAAAGCGCGAGTCTGTTAACACAATTTCAACCTATGAGGTAGCGTGGCCGCGTTGGGCCTCGGGGGAATGGTTTCGCCTTCGTTCGCGTTATGCAGCTTTTCCATCCATGACCTGGC
The DNA here is from genome assembly GCF_058622915.1 of Thermohalobaculum sp. Lineage (NCBI taxonomy): Bacteria > Pseudomonadati > Pseudomonadota > Alphaproteobacteria > Rhodobacterales > Paracoccaceae > Thermohalobaculum > Thermohalobaculum sp. The sequence continues at coordinate 40,531 of NZ_JBZSYN010000002.1, forward strand.
CCAGCCTGGCAAAAGGGGGGCTATTACATGTTTGACAAGGCGCGCTGTTTTGCGACCGCCTCGGTGCTCGCGCTCGCATGCGGGCTTTCATCCGCCCAGGCCGGCGCCATCCTGCCCGGGTTCGACGCCAACACGCTTGCGCCGAACGACGACGGTTCGACAGGGGCGGTGAACATCGGCTTCAGCATCAACTTCTTCGGCGTGGTCACCAACACGCTTTACGTCAACAACAACGGCAACGTGACGCTCGACTCGCCGCTCGGCACCTACACGCCCTTCGACCTCACCTCGACCGGTCGGCAGATCATCGCGCCGTTCTTCGCCGACGTGGACACGAGCAGCGCCGGCAGCCCGGTGACCTATGGCACCGGGACGGTCGGCACGCACGCCGCCTTCGGCGTCAACTGGGTCAACGTCGATTATTTCCCCAGCAGTTCGACGCACACCAACCGCAACAGCTTCCAGCTGGTTCTGATCAATTTCGGCGGCGGCGATTTCAACATCGAGTTCAACTACGATCAGATTCAGTGGGAGGCCGGCGAAGCCAGCGGCGGCGACGCGAACGGGCTGGGCGGCCAATCGGCGCGGGCCGGATTCTCGAACGGCACCGGCCATCCGGGCACCTACTACGAGCTGCCGGGCTCGGCCGTGAACGGCGCCTTCCTCGACAGCGGCCCGGTCGCGACCTCGCTCATCCACAACAGCGTGAACAGCGACGTTCCCGGGCGATATATCTTCTTCTCCCAGGGCGGGATGATCGCCATACGCTACGGCAACGACGACGGCTACATGGCGGCCGAGACGGCGCTCGCGAGCACCAAGGCGCAGAGCGAGGGCATGCGCCAGACGGTCCGCGCCAACCACGCCGCGCGCCAGAACGCGGCCAACCACAAGACCGCGACCGACGGCATGAGCTCGATGGTGGCGACCTCGAACTCGGTCTCGACGCCGAGATTCAGCACCTGGGCCAGGATGGGCGGCGGCGTCGTGAATGCCGATTTCGGCGGCTCGCTCGACGTGTCGCACTTCGCCGGGCAGGTGGGGCTGGAATACGGCTTCACGCCCACGATCGCCGTGGGCATGGGCGTCGGAGGCATCACCTCGAAGGCCCAGACCTCGACGGACAAGCTCGACGGCGACGGCGTTTTCGTGCAGCCCTACGCGGCCTACGTAAACGGCCCCATGACGGCCGTGGCGAGCCTCATCTACACCCACACCAACTATGACGACTCGACGAACAACATCGACTCGGGCAACCGCTATGCCGGCTCGCTGTCGCTGGCCTATGCCATGCCGGTGATGGGCGGCGTGACGGCGGGGCCGTTTGGATATGTGGCCGGCGGAACCGAGAAGTTCGACGTGGCCGGCGGCAACGACACCCAGGACTTCATGGTCGCCCGCGCCGGCGTCGAGGTCTCGCGCACCACCGACCTTCTGAACACCGGCACGCTGCACGCCTTTGCCGCGGCGGGGCCCGAATACGTCAACGCGAACGTCATCTCGACCGCCGGGCCGCTGACGCTGACCAACTATGACAACGACCGGCTGGGCGGCTATGTCAAGGCGGGCTTCGAGTTCACCATCTCGGGCACGGACGCGCGGCTGTCCGCCTCGGCCACCGGCTCGGGCCTGTTCACCCAGGCGCCGGGCATCAGCGGCGAGGTGGGTCTGAGCATTCCCTTCTGAGGCCGGCGGCACCGTTCGGGCCGGTGCCATCGACGGGGGCAGAGGCGGGCCGGCGCAGCGCCGGCCCGCCCGCATCTCGCTCAGTTCTTCGACTTGTCCACCAGCTGGTTGGCCTTGATCCAGGGCATCATGCCGCGCAGCTTCTCGCCCACCTTTTCGATGTGGTGGGCGTCGTTGTTGCGCCGGATCGCCTTGAAGGAGGGCTGGCCCGCCTTGCACTCGGTGATCCAGTCGCGGGTGAAGCGGCCCGACTGGATGTCGTCGAGCACGGCGCGCATGCGCTCCTTGGTCTCGCGCCGGGGCAGCACGCGCGGGCCCGAGACGTACTCGCCGTACTCGGCGGTGTTCGACACCGAGTAGTTCATGTTGGCGATGCCGCCCTCGTAGATCAGGTCGACGATCAGCTTCACCTCGTGCAGGCACTCGAAATAGGCCATCTCGGGGGCGTAGCCGGCCTCGACCAGGGTCTCGTAGCCGTTGCGGATCAGCTCGACGAGGCCACCGCACAGCACCGCCTGCTCGCCGAACAGGTCGGTCTCGCATTCCTCGCGGAAGCTGGTCTCGATGATGCCCGAGCGGCCGCCGCCGATCGCCGAGCAGTAGCTGAGGCCGACCTCGAGCGCGCGGCCCGAGGCATCGTTTTCCACCGCGACGAGGCAGGGCACGCCGCCGCCGCGGGCGAACTCGGAGCGCACCGTGTGGCCGGGGCCCTTGGGCGCGACCATGATGACGTCGACGCCGGGCTTGGGCTCGATCAGGTTGAAGTGGATGTTCAGCCCGTGGGCGAAGGCCAGCGCCGCGCCGTCGCGCAGGTTGTCGTGGATGTGGGTGTAGTAGGTGTCGGCCTGCAGCTCGTCGGGCATGGCCATCATCATCAGGTCGGCCCATTTCGCGGCGTCGGCGATGGTCTTGACGTCGAGCCCGGCGGCCTCGGCCTTCTTTGCGCTGGCCGAGCCCGGGCGCAGCGCGACGGCGACGTTCTTGCAGCCTGAATCGCGCAGGTTCAGCGCATGGGCATGGCCCTGGCTGCCATAGCCGACGATGGCGATCTTCCGGTCCTTGATCAGGTTGATGTCGCAGTCGCGATCGTAATAGACGCGCATGGTCCTCCGGGCCCCCTTCGATGAGCGTTTTGCTGGCGTTTCTCTGGCGCGGGCATGACCGCGCGCGCCGAGGTTGTCAAGGGAGCCCGGCGCGCTGCCGGCAGGGCCGGGCGGCGCGGCCATCTTCGGAGCTTGCGCGGGTGTCGCGAAAGCCGTGCGCAAGGGTGTGCACATTGCACAGCGCCGTAAGATACTGATTTTATTGTGTTTTGCAAAAAGCGGCCGTGTGCGCGGCGCTGGGCCGCGGCGTGCTCAGCCCGCCAGCGCCTGCCCGACCAGCACGGCGCCCGAGGCGAGCAGCAGCCCCAGCACGGCGCGACGGAAGGCGGCCTCGCTGACGCCGACATAGACGCGGGCGCCGATCCAGGCGCCGAGAAGCGTCACCGGCAGGCTGAACGCCGCGACCCACAGGACCTGGCGGGTCATCGCCCCGCTGAGCGCCATGCCGAGGCCGGCCACGGCCAGCACCACCAGGTTGAACGGCTGGTAGGTGGCGCGCTGCCCGGCGCTGGGGCCGCCCCTGAGCTGCAGCCAGACCAGCGGCAGCGGCCCCGACAGCCCGGCGAAGCCGCCCAGGATGCCGCCGCCGAGCCCGATGGCGGCGTCGGCGCGGCGCCCGCCCCAGGTGCCGACCGAGAGGCGCCCCAGGCCGCTGAACTGGAGCACGGCATAGGCGACCAGGAAGACCCCGACCGAGGTCTTGAGCGTGCCCGGCGCCGCGGCGCTGAGCGCGGCGACGCCCAGCGGTACCCCGACCACGCCGCCGGCGAGAAAGGGCGCGGTGCGCTGCCAGTCGAAGGAGCGGCGCACGGTGATGAGCCCGACGACCTGGCCCGCCACGGCAGCCATCACCACCAGCGGCGGCACCATCGGCGCGGGCAGCGCGTAGTACCAAAGCCCCGAGGTGACCAGCGCGGTGCCGAAGCCCGAGAAGCCGGTGGTGAAGCCCGCGACCAGCGCGCCGGCGACGACGGCCAGGAGGGCGGCGGGGTGGAGCGGGTCCGTGAGCATCGCGCGAAGCTAGGGCGGATCGCGGCGCGAATGAAGCCCCCGCGTCGCGGGCACGGCGCTATTTGGTCCCGGCCGCGCTGGCGCCGCGCTATTTGGCCCCCGCGACGCGGCTTTGGTTGCGCGCCAGCACCAGGCGCTCCCACAGCTTGCGGGTGCACACGTTCTGGGGGCGGGTGTCCTCGGGCGTGGCGGCCAGGCGGGCCTCGATCATGCGCTGGGTGACGGTGGCCGCGAGATAGTTGGGCAGGTCGGTGACGGTGAGCCCGCGCGCCTGCTCGGCCTCGCTGACCACGGGCTTGGCGCCGGCGGGGAAGTCGTAGTGGCGCATCTGCTGCGGGTTGCAGTGCCCGTTCTGCGGGCTCAGCCGGATCGCCGGGTCGTCCGAGGGGGTGCCGTCGCGCGAGGCGTCGATGGCGAAGATCACCGAGTGCGGCCGGCCCGAGGCGCCGGGCTGGAGCGCCATGTAGATCCGGGGCACCGGCGGGGCCTTGCGCGGGGCTGGCGCCGCCGACGGCTCGGCGGTGCCCTGCGCTGCGGTCTTGCCCTGGCCCTGCGGCGCGCGCAGCAGATCGACGATGGAGGGGCCGGCCTCGGCCCCGGCCTGAGCGGGGGCAGAGGCGTTGGAGGCGGAGGCGCCGGCGGCCGGGGCGTTCGGCCCTGGCGCCTTGGGCCCCACGGTTGCGCAGGCGGCCAGCAGCGTGGCGGCGGCGAGGGCGACGGCGACCGGTCTCATCTCGGGCTCACCTCGCCGGCGCGGCCTTTGACGGCTTCTTCTTCGGCCGCGGGGCCGGCGGCTCGGGCTGGGGCTCGTGCAGGCGGAAGCCGTCCGCGCCCCTGAGCATGGCGCACACGCCGGTGCGGGTCACCTCGGCCAGGCCGAGCGGACGCATCAGGTCGATGAACTCGTCGATCTCCTGCGTGGTGCGGGCGAGCTCGAAGACGAAGCTCTCGAGCGTGACGTCGACCACGCGGGCGCCGATCAGGTCGGCCATGCGCAGCGCCTCGACCCGGTGCTCGCCGGTGGCCACCACCTTGATCAGCGCCAGCTCGCGCTCGAGATGCGAGCCCTCGACAGTCAGGTCGTGCACGTCGTGGACCGGCACGAGACGGCCGAGCTGGGCCTTGATCTGCTCGATCACCATCGGCGTGCCGGTGGTGACGATGGTGATGCGCGAGAGGTGGCTGGCGTGGTCGGTCTCGGCCACGGTGAGGCTGTCGATGTTGTAGCCGCGCCCCGAGAACAGGCCGATGACGCGGGCGAGCACGCCGGGCTCGTTGTCCACCAGCACCGACAGGGTGTGGCGCTCCTCGGCCTCGACGCGGGTCTGGCGCAGGTTGTAGGCCGAGTGGCTGGACGAGCCGGGCTTGATGACGAGGGGGGACATGAAACTCTCTTCGGTTATGCGCGGTGCGCAGGGAGGTCCCGGCTCGCGGCCGGGACCCATGCAACGGTCGCGCGCGGTCGGTCGGCCATCGCGCGGCTCAGACCAGCACGGCGCCGGCGGTGCCGATGGCGCCCTCGGTGGCGGCCTCGCCGAGCAGCATCTCGTTGTGCGCCTTGCCCGAGGGGATCATCGGGAAGCAGTTCTCGTGCTTCTCGACCAGGCAGTCGAAGATCACCGGGCCGTCATAGGCCAGCATCTCGCCGATCGCGTCGTCGAGCGCGGCGGGGTCGGCGCAGTGGATGCCCTTGCAGCCGAAGGCGTCGGCCAGCTTGACGAAGTCGGGCAGCGCCTCGGAATAGCTGTGGCTGTAGCGCTCGCCGTGCAGCAACTGCTGCCACTGGCGCACCATGCCGAGCCGCTCGTTGTTGATGATGAACTGCTTGACCGGCAACCGGTGCTGCACGGCGGTCGCCATCTCCTGCATGGTCATCATGAACGAGGCCTCGCCGGCGACGTTGATGACGAGGCTCCCGGGGTGGGCGATCTGCACGCCGATCGAGGCCGGCACGCCGTAGCCCATGGTCCCCAGGCCGCCCGAGGTCATCCAGCGGTTCGGTTCCTCGAAGCCCATGAACTGGGCGGCCCACATCTGGTGCTGGCCGACCTCGGTGCAGATGTAGCGGTCGCGGTCGCGGGTCAGCGCCTCGAGCCGCTGGATCGCGTATTGCGGCTTGATGACCTCGCTCGAGGGCCGGTAGCGCAGGCAGTCGACGGCGCGCCAGGCCTCGATCTGCTTCCACCACTCGGCGAGCTTGCGGGTCCTGGTCTTGGCGCCGCGCTTGCGCCACAGCGCCACGATGTCGGCCAACGCCGAGGCGCAGTCGGCGATTATCGGCACGTCGACATGCACGTTCTTGTTGATCGAGGCGGGGTCGATGTCGACATGCACCTTGGCCGAGCCGGGCGAGAAGGCGTCGACCTTGCCGGTGATGCGGTCGTCGAAGCGCGCCCCGATGCACAGCATCAGGTCGCAGTCGTGCATGGTCATGTTGGCCTCGTAGGTGCCATGCATGCCCAGCATGCCGATCCAGCGCGCGCCGGAGGCGGGGTAGGCGCCCAGCCCCATCAGCGTCGAGGTCAGCGGGAAGCCGGTGGCCTCGGCCAGCTCGCGCAGGAGCCGGCTGGCCTCGAGGCCGGCATTGACGACGCCGCCGCCCGAGTAGATCACCGGGCGTTCGGCCTGCTCGATCAGCTCGACCGCGGCGAGGATCGCCTCGGGGTCGCCCTCGGTCCGGGGGTGGTAGGTGTGGGTGCGGGCCCGATCGGGCGGGATGTAGGTGCCCGAGGCGAACTGCACGTCCTTGGGGATGTCGACCAGCACCGGGCCGGGGCGGCCATGCGTGGCGACGTGGAAGGCGCGGTGGATGATGTCGGCCAGGTTGGCGGGGTCCTTGACCAGCCAGTTGTGCTTGGTGCAGGCGCGCGTGATGCCGACCGTGTCGGCCTCCTGGAAGGCGTCGTTGCCGATCAGGAAGGTCGGGACCTGGCCGGTGAGCACGACGATCGGGATCGAGTCCATCAGCGCGTCGGTCATGCCGGTCACAGCGTTGGTGGCGCCGGGGCCCGAGGTGACCAGGACCACGCCCGGCCGGCCGGTCGAGCGCGCATAGCCCTCGGCCGCGTGGGCCGCGCCCTGCTCGTGGCGCACGAGGACGTGGCGGATGTCGTTTTGCTTGAAGATCTCGTCATAGATCGGCAGCACGGCGCCGCCGGGGTAGCCGAACACGGTGTCGACGCCCTGGTCCTTCAGCGCCCTGACGACGATCTCCGCGCCGGTCATCTCGTCGCTCGTCATGGTCTTCTCCGTCCTCGCGCTGCGCTGCATAGCGCGGATTTCCCGTGGCCAGAAACGAAAAGAGCCCCGAGAGGGGCCCATGCGCGCGCGTTCCGTGTGGGCCTCAGCCCATCCGGTCCCCACGCGCCCGCCTTACGAGAATCCGCGTCATCCATCGCACCGTTGCTGCTTGGCCAGTTTCTGTTTGGCCAGTTGCCGCTTGGCCATGAGCAATAAGCACGCGCGCGCGGGCGGTCAACCGGCTTTTTCGATCCATTCGGTCGCACCCGCGAGGTCTGTTGCCGGATCGCCGCTGGTCAGCCGGTGCCAGCCGGGCATCTGGTTGCGCATCCAGGTGAGCTGGCGCTTGGCGTAGTTGCGCGTGGCGGTCTTGGCGCGGGCGAGGGCCTCGGCCAGTGGCAGCTCGCCGGTCAGATGCGCCATCAGCTCGGGCGCGCCCACCGCCTTCATGCCCGGCAGCGAGGGATCGAGGCCGAGCGCCGTGACGCGGGCGACCTCGTCGAGCACGCCCGCCGCGACCATGTCCTCGAGCCGCGCGTCGCAGCGGGCGTAGAGCGCCGCGCGCGGCGGCGTCAGGGCGAGCGGAATGGCGGCCTGCGGCGGCAGCGGCGGCGCCGGCGTGCGGCGGTGCCACGTGGCCAGCCCGGTGCCGGTGGCCTCGAGCACCTCCCAGGCGCGCAGGAGGCGCGCGGGGTTGGCGCGGTCGAGGCCGGCGGCGGTCTCGGGGTCGCGCGCGGCGAGGCGGTGGAACAGGGCCTCCGGGCCGAGGCGGGCCAGCGCGGCCTCGGCGGCCGCGCGGATCGGGGGCGGGACCGGCGGGATCGGCGCGAGACCCCCGGTCAGGGCGCGGAAATAGAGCCCGGTGCCGCCCGCGACGATGGCGCGCAGGCCGCGGGCGCGGCAGGTCTCGAGCGCGCGGCCCGCCTCGGCCAGCCAGGCGCCCACTGAGTAGTTGGCGGCGATCGTTACATGGCCGTAGAGGAAGTGCGGCACGGCGGCCTCGTCTGCGGGCGAGGGGCGCGCGGTGAGGAGGCGCCATTCGCGGTAGACCTGCTGCGAGTCGGCGTTGATCACCGCGCCGCGCAGGCGCCGGGCCAGCGCCAGCGCCAGCGCCGACTTGCCCGAGGCGGTCGGCCCGGCCAGGAGGATCGGCCTCGCCATGGCCGCTCAGGCCGTGGCCGGCGCCGCGAGGCGCGCCGCGCGGGCAGCGCACAGGGCGAGCGTCGCGCTCAACATCGGCGCCGCGTAGACGGCGGGGGCGAGCGTGCCCGCGAGCCCCAGATTCAGCGCCGGGGCAATCCAGAGCGCAAGCAGCCAGGCGCGCTGGCCGCGGCCGGCGCCGAAGCCGTCGCGGGCGAGGAACAGGGCTGCGGCCAGCGCCAGGGTGAGCTCGTAGTGATAGGCATAGGGGGTGGCGAGCGGGATCGCGGCGCAAAGCGCGGCGGCGCGGAGGTCGGCGCCGGCCCGCGCGCGGCTCCAGATCCAGCCGACGGCGCCGGCCGCGGCAAGGCCGATCACGACCTGCATGGCCATGGCGGTGGCGTGCGGCGCCCCGGCCAGGCGGGCCAGCGCGTACCAGCTTATCATGCGCTCGAAGTGCACCACGTCGGTCGACATGAGCCCCGACATGAGGCCGAGCGCGCCGAAGAACCGCGCCCAGTAGGCCGGGCCCATCACGGCGGTCGAGACCAGCACGATGCCCGCCGTGCCCAGCACGGCCCACAGGATCGCCCGCCAGTGCCGTCCGGCGAGCAGCGCCACCGGGATCAGCAGGCCGAGCTGCGGCTTCAGCGTGAGACAGGCGATGAGAAGGCCCGCCAGCGCCGCACGCCCCGCCGCCAGGGCGCTGAGCGCGCCGAACAGCCCCGCGGTCCAGATCAGGCTGTTGTTGCCCAGGATCAGCCCCATCAGCACCGCCGGCGCCGCCAGCGCCAGCGGCAGGCCGCCCGGCAGCGGCGCGGCCAGCGGCCGGGCGGCGGCGGCGAAGGCGACGAGGCTGACGGCCGAGTAGACCAGATAGGCCGGCAGGAACGGCATCAGCCCCAGCGGCGCGATCAGCATGTGCCAGGCCGGCGGGTACAGCCACAGCAGGTCCCCGGGCGGCAGGGTCGCGGGCAGCTGCATCGCCGCCTGCAGGGTGCGGGGGTCGAACGCCGCGGCTGCGTGACCCGCGACCGCCAGTTTCGCCGCCGCCCAGAAGGCGGTGAAGTCGATGCGGATCGCCTGGCCGCCATAACCGGGCGCCGTGACCTCGACGATCATCTGCACGAGGTAGCTGAGATAGGCCGCGGCCATGACCGCCGCGGCGATCCAGGCGAAACGGCGGATCGGCGGGGCGGAGGCGCCGAACGCGGCCTCGATGCGCGCGCGCAGCGCCGGGTCGCCGGCGCGCGCGAGCCCGACGGAAGAATTGTCAGCCGGCCGCATCGGCCCGCGCCAGTGCGGCCTCGCGCAGGACCGGCACCGAAAAGCCGGTGAGGATCGGCAGCGTGAGCAGGGAGACGGCGCGGGCCATCCCCGCCTCGCGCGCCAGATGGCCGAGCGTCGGTGCCGCCCAGGTCGGGTCGGCGCGCTGGTGCAGCTGCCAAAGCGGCGAGCCGAAGAAGCCGACGAAGGCCGGGGCGAAAACGACGAGACAGATGCGGGCGGCGTTCCTGAGCGGATCGACGGGGCTGCGGGCGCCGTGCTCCGGCCCTTCGGGCTCCGTTGTGCTCTCGATCGCCTGCATGCCCTGCCGCTCGGCTGTTGTTGCACTGGTTCTACCAGACCGGGCCACCCCCCGTCACCCGCAAACGGCCGGGGGGCGTTGGGGTGTGCGGGCCGAGGTGTGCGGGCCGAGGTGTGCGGGCCGGGGTGTGCGGGCCGGGGTGTGCGGGCCGGGGTGTGCGGGCCGGGTGCGCTGGCCGGGTGCGCTGGCCGGGGTGTGCGGCCCTTGCGCGGGGTGGCGATCCCCGCTATATGCGCGCCCACAAATCCACAGGCAGGGTTCCTGGGCCCGTCCGGGGAGACATCCCGGAGGGTCCGCCGGTTGGGCGCCACGCTCTCACCCCTGCCGAGGCTGAAACCGGAAAGGACAGACGCAATGGCTCTGCCAGACTTCAACCTGCGCCAGCTGCTCGAGGCCGGCGTGCATTTCGGCCACCAGACGCATCGCTGGAACCCCAAGATGGGGCGCTTCATCTATGGCGAGCGCAACGGCATCCACATCATCGACCTGACCCAGACCGTGCCGCTTCTGGACGCTGCGCTCAACGCCATGCGCGAGGCGGTGTCGAAGGGCGGTCGGATCCTGTTCGTCGGCACCAAGCGCCAGGCGCAGCGCCCGGTCGCCGAGGCGGCCGAGCGTTCGGCCCAGTACTTCATGAACCACCGCTGGCTGGGCGGCACGCTGACCAACTGGAAGACCGTGTCGCACTCGATCAGCCGGCTCAAGGCGCTGGACGAGCAGCTCGAGGCCGGGGCCACGGGGCTGACCAAGAAGGAGCGCCTGCATCTGGAGCGCGAGCGCAACAAGCTGCAGATGAGCCTGGGCGGCATCCGCGAGATGGGCGGGCTGCCCGACATGCTGTTCGTGATCGACACCAACAAGGAGGCGCTGGCGGTCGCCGAGGCGCGCAAGCTGGGCATCCCGGTGGTGGCGGTGCTCGACTCGAACTCGGACCCCGAGGGCATCCAGTTCCCGATCCCCGGCAACGACGACGCCGGGCGCGCCATCGGGCTTTATTGCGACCTCGCCGCGCGCTCGGTGATCGACGGCATGGCCGGCCAGCTCGAGGCCGCGGGCTTCGACCTGGGCGAGCTGGAGGAGGCGCCGGTCGAGGATGTGGCCGCAGCGGCCGAGGCGGGGGCCAGCGAGCCAAAGGCGGACAAGCCAAAGGCCGCGAAGGCCAAGGCTGCGCCCAAGGACGCAAAGGCCAAGGCGGCGGCGCCGAAGGCCGAGGAGCCGGCGGCTGGGGAGGCCACGGCTGAGGAGTCTCCGTCCGAGCAGCCGACAGCCGGGGAGGCCAAGCCCGAGCAGGCGAAGTCGGACGAGGCCAAGTCGGACGAGGCCAAGTCGAACGAGGCGACGCCCGAGGTCGCGGCTGACGCCGGCGGCAGCGAGGCGAAACTGAGCGAGGCGGCCGAGGCGGCCACCGAGACCGCCACCGAGGGCTCCGGCGAAGAGAAGGCCGAGGAGAAGGCCGAGGAGACCGTCGGCGAGCAGAAGGGCTGAGCGGTCCTTGCCGTGGCGCCGGGACCGCCCCGGGCGCCGCGGCGTGACGGATTCACGTTGGACAGTCCGCGCAGCCGCCCCGGGGTTCACCCGAAGGTCGGATCCACCCGAACGTCGGGCTGACACGAACGCGGCGCGGGCGCGAGATGGAGGCGAGGCGATGGCGATCACCGCAGGCATGGTGAAGGAACTGCGCGACAAGACCGGCGCGGGCATGATGGACGCGAAGAAGGCGCTGACCGAGACCGGGGGCGACATGGCCGCGGCCGTCGACCTGTTGCGCATCAAGGGGCTGGCCAAGGCCGAGAAGAAGGCCGGCCGCACGGCCGCCGAGGGGCTGGTCGCGGCAGCCGTCGAGGGCGGCGTCGGCGTGCTGGTCGAGGTGAACTCGGAGACCGACTTCGTCGCGCGCAACCCCAGCTTCCAGGAGCTGGTCGGCGCCATCGCGCGCACCGCGCTGGGGGTGAGCGGCGACCTCGATGCGCTGAAGACGGCGAAGATCGGGGCCAAGACGGTCGAGGAGGCGCTGACCGAGCAGATCGCCACCATCGGCGAGAACATGGCGCTGAGGCGCTTCGCCCGGCTCGAGGCCGACGTGGTCTCGAGCTATGTGCACAACGCCGCCGCGCCCGGCATGGGCAAGATCGGCGTGCTGGTGGGGCTCAAGTGCAACGGCGACCGCGCCGCGGTCGAGGCCATCGGCAAGCAGGTCGCCATGCACGTCGCCGCGACCAGCCCCGCCTCGCTGAGCGAGGCCGACCTCGACCCCGCGCTGATCGAGCGCGAGAAGCAGGTCTTGAGCGAGCAGGCCCGCGCCTCGGGCAAGCCCGAGGCGGTGATCGAGAAGATGATCACCGGGCGCATGGGCAAGTTCTTCCAGGAGGTCTGCCTGGTGAAGCAGCCCTTCGTGGTCAACCCCGATCTGTCGGTCGAGAAGGCGGTCAAGGAGGCCGAGGGCACCGCCGGGGCGCCGATCGAGCTCACCGGCTTCGTGCGCTTCGCCGTGGGCGAGGGGGTCGAGAAGGCCGAGGAGGACTTCGCCGCCGAGGTGGCGAAGATGCAGGGCTGAGACGCGCCATCGGTCCCGGGGCCTGATCCGGGACCGCGCCGGATCCGATGGCCCGCTCCGGCACACCGGGGCGGGCCTTTCGATTCCGGGAAGGTCGAAAAACGACCCCTCCGTCGCGCGGGGGGCTGTAATCGGCGGCGAATCGGTCGAACAATGGCGCGGGCTCGGCAGTCCGGGGGAGGAAAACCATGCGCGCGGCCATTTGCAAAGAGTTCGGGCGACCCTTCGAGATCGGCGAGGTTAGGCTGGCGCGGCCCGGGCCGGGCGAGGTGCGCGCCCGGGTGCACGCGGTGGCGATCTGCCATTCCGACGTGACCTATGCCGACGGCGGCTGGGGCGGCAAGCTGCCCGCGGTCTATGGCCACGAGGCGGCCGGGGTGGTCACCGAGGTCGGCGCCGATGTGAAGGACTTCGCCGCCGGCGACCGCGTGGTGATCACGCTGGTGCGCAATTGCGGCGCCTGCCCGTGCTGCGCGCGCAACATGCGCGGCAGCTGCGAGACGCGGTTTCCGCTGGATTCGAACAGCCCGCTGAGCTTTCCCGACGGTGCGCCGCTGATCCAGGGCCTGAGGACTTCGGCCTTCGCCGAGGAGGTGGTGGTGCACAACTCGCAGATGGTCCGGATCGGCGAGGATATCGGCTTCGACGTCGCCTCGCTTTTGGCCTGCGGCGTGATCACCGGCTGGGGCGCGGTGGTCAACACCGCCGCCATGCGGCCGAACACGGATGCGGTGGTGATCGGCGTGGGCGGCGTCGGGCTGAACGCGGTGCAGGGGGCGGCGCTGGGCGGCGCGCACCGGGTGATCGCGGTCGACGTCTCGGCCGAGAAGCTGGCCGCGGCCGAGGCGTTCGGCGCCAGCCACGTGGTCGACGCCTCGAGCACCGACGCGGCCAAGGCGGTGCGCGAGCTGACCGGGGGGCGCGGCGCCGACTATGTCTTCGTCACCGTCGGCAGCACCGAGGCCATGGGCCACAGCTACCGGATGCTGGCGCCGGGGGGCGCGGCGGTGCTGGTGGGCATGGCGCACAAGGACGCGCGCTCGACCTTTAACCCGCTGGCGCTGTCGGACCAGTCCTGCCGCATCCTGGGCTCGAAGATGGGCCAGTCGGACATCCGCGCCGACATCCCGCGGCTGGCCGAGCTCTACCGGGACGGGCAGCTGAAGCTCGACGAGCTGATCTCGCACCGCTACCCGTTCGACGAGATCAACACCGCGATGGACAACGTGCGCAAGGGCATCGGCCTGCGCAATGTCCTGATCATGGACTAGGGCATGCGGTGCCCGCCGGTTTGGCGGTCCGCGCCGCCGGCGCCGCGGCGGGCGTGGCATCGGGGACGCGCTTGAACCCTTTGGGCAGTGCGGAGCTTTGTCCCTGCGCGAGACGAAGCTGACCGGTGTCGGGATGGGGGGCCGGCGCGTTTCGATCGGTCGTCAGTCCCGGGAGCTTGAAGACGGAATTGAGCGCCAGCTCGCCTCCGGGCTGGCAGGGATTGCCGTCGGACTGAAACGCGAGCCCGGTGTATTTGTGGATCATCTGCTGCTCCCAGCCGAGCAGCCCGGTGTCGCTGGCGATCCCGCCGGGCGAGAGAATCCCCACCGTCTCGGCCGAGAGCAGGGCGACGACGGGGAGCATCACCAAGACGAAGGCGCCCTTGAGGATGCCGAACCTGGAATTGCGCCGGTAGTGGTCGGGCTGCCGGAGGTTCAGCCTGTTGATGTCGCCCAAGGCCGGCAGAAGCGGCGCGAAGGTGAACACTGTGACGATATTGTAGGGGTCCGGCAGCCTGCTGGCGGCGCTGAGGATCAGGAACGACAGTGCCAGCAGGACGTTGATCGAGCTTCTCCCGCCGGCCTCGGGCCGGGCTTGCCCGCTTCGTCTGCGGGCCCGCGTCTTCGCGGCCTCGACATGGCGCAGCAGCCAGAACGCCGTCACCGGCAGCAGCGTCGCGCGCCAGAACGGACTGATCCGCCGCGACGATATGGCCGCCGCGTATGCCCAGCAGCGATAGGCCCAGTAGTAGGAATAGAGCGTGAAGGTGGCGAGGTTCATCAGCACGAACTTCGTGGGCGAGACCGGGAAGAAGATCTCGCCGTCGGCGCGCTGGGCATGGCCGCACAGGCGGCAGAACTCGTCCGCCGCGCCGATCTCCGATCCGCAATGCGTGCAATGTGCCGAAGTCATCGTCGACATCGCTCCACCGCCGCATCCCCTCCCGGCCAGTATGCCCCAGGGCGCCCGGACTGCGAAGGGCTGAATGCGACGCCGAAAAGCGGTGTCGCGGTCGCGCGAGGGGGTGCAATGGCGGTCGAATCGCCCGAAGAATGGCCCCGGTCGCGCCAGCGAGCGGAGAGGGCACATGAAGCTGACCGATTGCGAGGTGTTTATCGTGGGCAACCCGCCGCCCAGGAAGGGCGGGCGCTACTTCATCATCGTCAGGCTGAGCACCGACGACGGCATCACCGGGCTGGGCGAGGTCTATGCCGCGACCTTCGGCCCGCAGGTGGTGGCGCAGATGGTGCGCGACGTGTTCGCCCGGCACTTCGAGGGCGCCGACCCGCACCGGATCGAGCATCTGTGGCGGCTGACCTACGGCTCGGGCTACACGCTCAGGCCCGACGCCTCGCTGGTGGCGGTGCTCTCGGGGCTCGAGATCGCCTGCTGGGACATCGTCGGCAAGTCGGCGGGCAAGCCGGTCTATGACCTGATCGGCGGGCGCTGCCGCGAGCGCATCCGCACCTATACCTACATCTACCCGGCCGAGGGCGATGCGCACGCGCCGGCCGCGCGCAACGTCTACAACGACCCCGACACGGCGGCCGAGCGCGCCGCCGACTACCTGGCGATGGGCTTCAACGCCATCAAGTTCGACCCGGCCGGGCCCTACACCGTCTATGACGGCCACCAGCCGCGGATGGACGACCTGGAGCGCGCCGAGCTGTTCTGCCGGCGCCTGCGCGAGGCGGTGGGCAAGCGGGCGGACCTGCTGTTCGGCACGCACGGGCAGTTCACGGTCTCGGGCGCGAGGCGCATGGCGCGCCGGCTCGAGCCCTACGAGCCGCTGTGGTACGAGGAGCCGGTGCCGCCCGAGATGCCCGAGGAGATGGCCCGGGTGGCGCGGGCCACCTCGATCCCCATCGCCACCGGCGAGCGGCTGGTCACCAAGTGGGAGTTCGCCCGCGTGCTGGACTGCGGCGCGGCCTCGATCCTGCAACCGGCGCTGGGGCGCGTGGGCGGCATTCTGGAGGCGAAAAAGATCGCCGCCATGGCCGAGGCGCATTACGCGCAGATGGCGCCGCACCTGTATTGCGGCCCGGTCGAGGGGGCGGCGAACATCCAGCTTGCCGCCTGCATCCCGAACTTCCTGATCCTGGAGTCGATCGAGCGCTGGGACGGGTTCCACGGGGCGCTGGTCAAGGGCATCCGCTGGGAGGACGGGCACGTGATCCCGCCCACCGGGCCGGGACTGGGGATCGAGCTCGACGAGGCGCTGGCCCGGGCGCACCCCTACGAGGGCGACGAGCTGCATCTCGGCATGGCGCCGGGCGAGGTGACGCCGTAGCTTTCTCGCGGCGCGAATGGTGGTCGCGCGCCCTGCGGAGGATTCGGAATGCCGGACTGGAGCAAAGGCGCCGCCTGGATGCGCGGCGAGGTCGTGCCGATCGGCGAGGCGGCGATCCCGGTCACCGACTGGGGGCTGGTGCATTCGGACATCACCTATGACGTGGCGCCGGTGTGGGAGGGCGGCTTCTTCCGCCTGCCCGACTATCTGGACCGCTTCGACGCCTCGATGGCGGCGCTGAGGCTCGACGTCGGCATGACGCGCGATCAGATCCGGCGCGCGCTGCACGCCATGGTCGCGCGCTCGGGGCTGAAGGCGGCCTATGTGGCCATGGTGGCGAGCCGGGGCGTGCCGCTGATCCCCGGCACGCGCGACCCGCGCCGCTGCGCCAACCACTTCTACGCCTGGTGCGTGCCCTATATCCGGGTGATCTCGCCCGAGGCCGAGGCCGAGGGCACCGGCGCCTGGATCGCCAAGGAGGTGCACCGCATCCCCGCCGACAGCATCGACCCGCGGGTGAAGACCTATCACTGGGGCGACTTCACCCGGGGGCTCCTGGAGGCCAAGGACCGCGGCTGCGAGACCGTGATCCTGACCGACCATGCGGGCAACATCGCCGAGGGGCCGGGCTTCAACGTCTTTGCCGTGCGCGAGGGCCGGGTGGTGACGCCCGAGGCGGGATGCCTCGAGGGCATCACCCGGCGCACGGTGCTGGAGATCTGCGCCGAGGTGGAGATCCCCGCCGAGCTGCGCCGCCTGCCGGCCGCCGAGCTGATGGAAGCGGACGAGGTGTTCCTGTCCTCGACCGCCGGGGGTCCGGTGGCGCTGACGCGCATCGACGGGCGGGTGTTCTCGAACGGCGCGCCGGGGCCGGTGGCGCGGCGCGTGCGCGCGCGCTACTGGGAGTGGATGCGCCGCCCCGCGATGCGCGACGAGGTGGACTACGCGGCGGCGTGACGCGCTTGCATCCCGCCTGGTTTTCCCACATTTTGCGCGCAGCCTGACGGGGAGCGGAGTCGCGCGATGGTTGACCTGGCCGAGAAACCCCGAAACGCGCCGCTCTACCCGCGTGTCCTGTTGAAGATCTCCGGCGAGGCGCTGATGGGCGAGCAGCACTTCGGGCTGGACCCGGAGACGGTCACGCGCATCGCGGGCGAGGTCAAGCGCGCCCACGACCTCGGCATCCAGATCTGCATGGTGATCGGCGGCGGCAACATCTTCCGCGGGCTGGTCGGCGCGGCGCAGGGCATGGACCGGGCGCAGGCCGATTATATGGGGATGCTGGCCACGGTGATGAACGCGCTGGCGATGCAGTCGGCGCTGGAACGGCTGGGCATCCACACGCGCGTGCAGTCGGCGATCCCGATGGCCACCGTGTGCGAGCCCTATATCCGCCGCCGCGCCGTGCGCCACCTGGAGAAGGGCCGCGTCGTGATCTTCGCCGCCGGCACCGGCAATCCCTATTTCACCACCGATACCGCCGCAACGCTGCGCGCCATGGAGACGGACTGCAACGCCATCTTCAAGGGCACCCGGGTGGACGGGGTCTATGACAGCGACCCGATGAAAAACCCGGACGCTGTGCGTTACGATGTGGTGAGTTACGACGAGGTGCTGAGGAAACACCTTAAGGTGATGGACGCCTCCGCCATCGCCTTGGCGCGTGACAACAACCTGCCGATTGTGGTTTTCTCGCTCAAGGAGGAGGGCGCGATGACGCGCGTGCTGTTCGGCGAGGGACGTTTCACGGTGGTCGGGCCGGCGGCCTGAGCGCCGGCCAAAGGACGGAGACGATGTCTAGAGAAGTCCACAGCTACGAGCGCGACGTCGATCTCAAGGACATCGAGCGCCGCATGGAAGGCGCGCTGGGCGCTCTCAGGAGCGAATTCGCCACGCTGCGCACGGGCCGGGCCTCGGCCTCGATGCTCGACCCGGTGCATGTCGAGGCCTACGGCACCTCGATGCCCTTGAACCAGGTGGCGACCGTCAATGTCCCGGACCCGCGCATGATCACGCTGAGCGTGTGGGACAAGGGCCTCGTCGGCGCGGTGGACAAGGCGCTGCGCCAGTCCGGGCTGGGCATCAATCCGGTGGGCGAGGGCACGCTGATCCGCCTGCCGATTCCCGAGCTGAACGAGGAGCGCCGCCGCGAATTGACCAAAGTTGCGAGTCAGTATGCAGAAGGCGCCCGCGTCGCGATCCGCAATGTGCGCCGGGACGGCATGGACCGGATCAAGAAGGCGGCAACAAACGGGATGCCCGAAGACGAGCAAAAGCTGTATCATGACGAGATTCAGGAACTGACAGACGGCTACATCAAGAAAGTCGACGAGGCGCTGGCCTCGAAACAGGACGAGATCATGCAGGTCTGATGCAAAATGCCGCTGGCGGCAGCGCCGGAGTCCGGAGGGGGGAGGCCGGACGTCGGGGAGGGTGCACGGACCGGGAGCGAGGGGTAGTCATTGAGCGAGATCCAGATCAGCGTTGAGTGCGTGGTGCCGCGCCACGTGGCGATCATCATGGACGGCAACGGGCGCTGGGCCGAGCGGCAGGGCAAGCCGCGCACGGTCGGGCACCACCGCGGGGTGGACCGGGTGCGCGAGATCATCCGCGCGGCGCGCGACACCGGCATCGCCGTGCTCACGCTCTATGCCTTCTCCACCGAGAACTGGCGGCGGCCGGACTACGAGGTCGCCGTGCTCATGCGGCTGTTCAAGAGCTACATCATCCGCGAGGTGGACGAGCTGGACCACGAGCGGGTGCGCGTGCGCTTCCTGGGCGATCGGGCGCGGCTGCCCCGCGGCCTGCAGCGCGTGATGAAGCAGATGGAGGAGCGCACCGCGCACAATGACGGGATGCTGCTGCAGGTGGCGCTGAACTACGGCGCGCGCGCCGAGATCCTGCGCGCGGTCCGCCGCCTGGTGTCGGATGCGGCGGACGGCCGGATCCTGCCCGGCGAGGTCGACGATGCGGCCATCTCGGGCGCGCTCTACACCGCCGGCGCGCCGGACCCGGACCTGGTGATCCGCACCTCGGGCGAGATGCGCATCTCGAATTTCCTGCTGTGGCAGGCGGCCTACGCCGAGTTCGCCTTCGTCGACGAGTGCTGGCCCGACTTCTCGGCCGAGCGCTTCGCCGAGGTGCTGGCCGCCTATGGCCAGCGCAAGCGCCGCTTCGGCGCCATCAGCGCCAGCGGCTGAGCGGCGCCGTTGAGGACGCGGCTTTCGGCATGACCCCGGGCGCCGGCGACACGCCGCGCCGTTTCGCCGACCTGCGCCTGCGGGTCGCCTCGGCGGCGGTGGCCGCGGCGGTCGGGCTGGCGCTGGTCTGGGCCGGCGGCATCTGGACGGCGCTGCTGGCCGCGGCCGTCACCGGTGCGATGATGTGGGAATATCGCTCGGTCACGCTGCACCGTGGCGGGCCCTGCGGCTTCGACGTCGCCTATCTCTTGGCCGGTGTCGCGGGTGCGGCCCTGATGGCCGAGAGCTACTCCTGGCAGGGAGGGGTCGTTTGGCTCGGCTGGTCGCTGGTCGTCGCGGCGCTTTCGGACCTCATCAACGGCCGGCGCAGGGCGCCGGGCTGGGCCCTGCCGGGCGCAGCCTATATCGGGGCCGCGGGGATCGCTCTGGTCTACCTGCGCGGGCTCGAGCCGGGCGGGTTCGCGACCGTCATCTGGGTGGTGGTCAGCGTGGCCGCCGCGGACATCGGCGGCTATTTCGGCGGCAGGCTGGTGGGCGGGCCGAAGCTGTGGCCGCGCGTGAGCCCGAAGAAGACCTGGGCCGGGTCGGCGGGCGGGGTATTGCTGGCCGCACTCGCCGGTGCGCTTACCGGCGCCGCGGCGGGGGCCGCGCCGGGGCACCTGGCGCTGCTTTCGGCGGGTATTGCGCTGGTCTCGCAGGCGGGCGATCTTGCCGAGTCGGCCCTGAAGCGCCATTTCGGAGTCAAGGACTCCGGCCGGCTTCTGCCCGGGCATGGCGGGGCGCTTGACCGTTTCGACGGCCTGGCGCCCGCGGTGGTTGTGTTAGCGGTGGCGTGCGGCTTGGCCGGCGGAGCGGTGGTGACCGGATAGAGGCATGACGAAAAGCACGGCGCCGCAGCGCATCAGCATCCTCGGGGTGACCGGCTCGATCGGCGCCAACACGGTCTCGGTGATCGAGAGCCTGGGCAGGGACGCCTTCGAGGTGGTCGCGGTCACCGGCAACAGCCATATCCCCGAGCTGGCCGAGGTGGCACGCCGGCTGGGGGCCCAGGTCGCCGTCACCGCCGACGAGGAGCGGCTGGCCGATCTGCGCGCGGCGCTGGCCGGCTCGGGGGTCGAGGCGGCGGCGGGCGCCGAGGCGCTGGTCGAGGCGGCGTCGCGCCCGGCCGACTGGGTGATGTCGGGGATCGTCGGCGCGGCGGGGCTGCGGCCGACGCTGGCGGCGGCGCGCACCGGCGCCACCATCGCGCTCGCCAACAAGGAATGCCTGGTCGCGGCCGGGCCTGTGTTCATCGCCGAGATGCGCCGCTCGGGCGCCACGCTCCTGCCGGTGGACAGCGAGCACAATGCCATCTTCCAGCTCACCGCGGCTGCGCGCGGCTGCCCACTCGAGCGGCTGATTCTCACCGCCTCGGGCGGCCCGTTCCGCGACAGCTCGCTGGCCGAGATGGCCCGCGCCACGGTGGCGCAGGCGGTGGCGCACCCGAACTGGTCGATGGGGGCGCGCATCTCGATCGATTCGGCGACCATGTTCAACAAGGCGCTGGAGATGATCGAGGCGCGGCACCTGTTCGGCGTCTCTCCCGACCAGATCGAGGTGGTGGTGCATCCGCAGTCGATCATCCATTCCATGGTCGGCTTCCGCGACGGCTCGATTCTGGCGCATCTGGGCCCGCCGGACATGCGCGTGGCGATCGGCTATGCCCTGGCCTGGCCCGAGCGGCCGGCGCTGCCGGTCGAGCGGCTGGACTTCGCCCGGCTCGCGCGGCTGGACTTCCAGGCGCCCGACACACGGCGCTTCCCCGCGCTCGAGCTGGCGCGCCGCGCCATGGCACGCGGCGGCGTCGCGGCCTGTGTGATGAACGCGGCGCGCGAGGTGGCGCTCGACGCCTTCATTTCCGGCGAGATCGGATTTCTCGACATGGCCGGGCTGGTCGGGGACGCGATGGAGCGCCTCGACGGGCTGCCCGAGGCGAACGATCTCGACGACATTTTCAGCGCCGACGGCGAGGCGCGCCGGGTCGGTCGGGAACTGGTGCAAAGGTTCGCCGCCTGATAGGCTGAGTGCAAGGAGAGAGAATGGAGCTGCTTGCCAATATCCCCGTGCTCGGGACGATCGTGACCGTGGTGCTGCCGTTCCTGGTGGTGCTGGGAATCGTGGTGTTCGTGCACGAGTTTGGCCACTACCTGATCGGACGCTGGTGCGGCATCAGGGCCGAGGTCTTCTCGATTGGCTTCGGCAAGCCGCTGTTCGGCTGGACCGACCGGCGCAACACCCGCTGGCAGGTGGCGGTGCTGCCGCTGGGCGGCTATGTGCGCTTCGTCGGCGACATGGACCCGGCCAGCGCCGGCAAGGCCGACGACGCGACGCTGAGCGAGGAGGCGCGCCGCGGTGCCTTTCACAACGCCCGGCTGTGGCGGCGCGTCCTGACCGTTCTGGCCGGACCCTTCGCCAATTTCGTGCTTTCCATCGTGATTTTCTGCGCGCTGGCGCTGTGGATGGGCCAGGGGTCGAACAAGCCGGTGATCGGCGCGGTCAACCAGCAGGAGGCGCAACAGATCGGCTTCAAGGCCGGTGACCGCGTGCTCTCGATCGCGGGCCAGGACGTGAAGAGCTTCAGCGACATCATCACTGTCCTGGCGAAGACGGACGGAAAGCCGCAGCAGGCCACCGTCAAGCGCAACGGCAAGACGCAGCAGATCACCGTTACCTACCGCCTCGCCCCGCGCATCGAGCAGGTCGTTCCGGGCATGCCGGCGGCGCGCGCGGGGATGTTGCCGGGCGACATGATCGTGGCCATCGACGGCAAGCCGATCACCTCGTTCCGCGAGCTGCAGCTGACCACGGCGGACAAGCCGGCGGGCAAGCCGCTCGCGCTGACGGTGCTGCGCAATGGCAAGCAGCGCACGATCGACGTCACGCCCGTGCTCAAGGATCGCCCCGATCCGGTGACCGGCAAGGTCCGGCCGCTGCCCACGCTGGGCGTGCAGGGCAACGTGCTGGCCGGAATCGAGCCGGTGCGCGAGTCCACCCCGATCGGCCGTGCCGCGCTGTTCGGCGTGCAGCAGACCTGGCACATCGTCTCGGGCACGATGATCTATATCGGCGACATGATGTTCAAGGGCGCCGACACCAGCCAGCTGGGCGGGCCCATCCGCATCGCCGAGTATTCGGGCAACGCGGCGCAGCAGGGACTGGGCTCGTTCGTCCAGCTGATCGCGGTGCTGTCGACCTCGATCGGGCTGATCAATCTTTTCCCGATCCCGGTGCTCGACGGCGGGCACCTGATGTTTTACGTCATCGAGTTCCTGCGCGGGCGCCCGGTGGGCGGGGCGTGGCTGCGGATCGGCACGACGATCGGCATATCGCTGGTGATCTTGCTGATGGTGTTCGCGACGTATAATGACTTGGTAAGGCTCTAGGCCGCGTCATAATCGAGGGACAGGCCCGGTCACGGGGTCGGCGTTCGGGCGCCGCGACCGGGGAGGAGAGGGGATGCAACCAGCCGTTGCGATTTGGCGCCATCGCGCATGCCGCGCCTTGGTGCTCGGACTCGTCTTTGCCATGCTGGCGCCGGGCCTGGCGGGGCTGCTGGGGGGCACCCCCGGCGGCCTGATGCCCGGCAGCTGGGCCGAGGCGCAGCAGACGCAGCAGACCAAGGGGACCTCGGTAATCATCCGGGGCAACCGGCGAATCGAGACCGGAACGATCCTGTCCTACATGCAGCTTCCGACCAACCGGCCGGTGACTGCCGAGGACCTCAACGCAGCGGTGCGCCGGCTCTACGACACCGGTCTGTTCAGCGACGTGCGCATTGTCCCCTCGAAGAACCAGCTCGTGGTCGAGGTGAAGGAAAACCCGATCATCAACAAGATCGCCTTCGAGGGGAACCACAAGCTCAAGGATGCCGATCTCAACAAGATCATCCAGCTGCGGCCGCGCCTGCCCTACACGGCCGCGGCCGCGGAGGCCGACGCCCAGCGCATCATCGAGACCTATCGCAGTATCGGGCGCTACGGCGCCAAGGTCGAACCGGCCATCATCAAGCGCCCCGAGAACCGCGTCGACCTGGTGTTCCAGATCAAGGAGGGGCCGGTTACCGGGGTCAAGTCGATCGACTTCGTGGGCAACAAGGCCTTCAGCGACCACCGCCTGCGCCAGGTGATCCAGACCAAGGAGAGCAGCTGGCTGTCCTTCCTCACCTCGAACGACACCTACGATCCCAACCGGCTCGAGCTGGACAAGCAACTGTTGCGCCAGTTCTACCTGAACCACGGATACGCCGACTTCTCGCTGCTCTCGGCCACGGCCGAGCTTGCCCCCGACCATTCGGGCTTCTTCATCACCTTCACCGTCGACGAGGGCAAGCAGTACAGCTTCGGCAAGTTCGACGTCTCGGTCTCGGCGCCGGGCCTCAAGCCCGACGAGTTCAAGAAGCTGTTGCCCGATCTCAAGGGCAAGACCTACGACGCCGCCGAGGTCGACAAGATCTCCAACAAGCTGACCGATCTGGCGGGGCAGAAGGGCTTTGCCTTCGTGCAGGTGCGCCCGCGCGTGCACAAGGACACCAAGAAGCACGTGATTTCGATCACCTTCGATCTGGTCGAGGGCAGCCGCGTCTTCGTCGAGCGCATCGATATCGAGGGCAACACCCAGACCCTGGACCGGGTGGTCCGGCGCGAGATGACGCTGGCCGAGGGCGATGCCTTCGACGCGCGCAAGATCCGCGAGTCGCGCAGCAACATCCGGGCGCTGAACTTCTTCAAGTCGGTCAACATCAGCACCGAGCCGGGCAGCGCCCCGGACCGCGCGGTGCTCAAGGTCAAGGTGGAGGAGGAGTCCACCGGCAGCCTGTCGCTGGGCGTCGGCTTCGCCTCAAGCGTCGGACCGATCGGCAACGTCAAGGTGAGCGAGCGTAACTTCCTCGGCCGCGGCCAGAACGTCAGCCTTCAGGCCACCGCGTCGGGCGACACGCAGATCTATCAGTTCAGCTTCACCGAGCCGCGCTTCCTCGACCGCCATCTGGCGGTGGGCTGGGACGCGTATTACCGCCAGGAGAACCGCAGGACCGTGTCGTCGTATAAGGTCGACGCCGCGGGATTCCGGCCGCGCGTGGGCTTTCCGCTTTCGGACGACCTCAACTTGAACCTGCACTACCAGATCCAGCGCCAGAATCTGACCGCGGCCAGCGACGCCTCGACGGCGATCAAGGCCGACGAAGGAAGCTGGTTCTCCTCCTCGGTCGGCTACGAACTGTTCTACGACCGGCGCAATGATCCCGTCGAGCCGACCTCGGGCTACACCATCGACTTCAACCAGGACGTCGCCGGGCTCGGCGGCTCGTCGCGCTACGTCAAGTCAAGCGCCAGTGCGAAGACCTGGTTCGGCTTCTTCAACAAGCAGGTGATTGCCAGCGTCGAGGTCGAGGGCGGCACCATGTTCACGCTCGGCCAGGACAGCCGGGTCACCGAGCGGTTCGGCCTCGGCGGCGATACCTTCCGCGGGTTCCGCCCCGACGGGCTGGGGCCGCGGGACCTCACCACCCGCGATGCGCTGCGCGGCAACTACTACGCGATCTCGCGCTTCCAGGTATCCTTCCCGCTGGGCCTGCCGAAGAACCTCGGCATCTATGGCGGCTTCTACGTGGATGCCGGCAGCCTGTGGGGTCTCGACAAGACCTCGTTCCCGGGCACGAACATCGACGCTTCCCCGCACCTGCGGGTCGCCATGGGGCCGATGCTGTTCATGGACACCCCGTTCGGCCCGCTCCAGATCAGCCTCGGCTTCCCGGTCGTGGAGCAGAAATACGACCAGAGCGAGCTGTTCCGGCTCTCCGTCGGAACCCGCTTCTGAGTGCCGATGGACGCGCCATGACCATCGCAGCGCCGCGGCCGTGGAGGTGGACGCGGCGCCAGGCGCTGGCCCTGGCGTTGGCGCCGCTGCTTCTCGGCCCGGCGCAGGCCGGGCAGCGGCCGGTGATCCTGACGCTCTCGCGCCAGCACCTGCTGAACGACACCAAGTATGCCCGCACGCTGGCGCAGGCCGAGCGCCGCATGACCAACGAGCTGCAGTCGAGCGTCGACCAGACCAAACGCAAGCTGACCGCGAGGGAGAAGGAGCTGGCCGACCTGCGCGCGACGTTGCCGCGCGACCAGTTCGAGGCGCTGACCACTGCGTTCGACCGCCGCGTCCGGCGCGACCGGCGCGAGGCGCAGCGCAAGGCGGCTGCGCTGCAAAACGCGTTCCGGGCCGAGCGGGTGAAGCTGCTGCAGATCCTCGACTCTTTCCTCGAGAAGGTGCGCGCCGACCGCGGTGCCGACATCATCCTCAACCGGGACGACGCGATCGCCGCCGATCCGAAGCTCGACATCACCGACGCGGTGATCGCCCGCTTCGACCGCGAGGTTCCGCTGCCGAAGATTCCCTCGCTCGACGAGATCCTCTCGGGGGGGAACAAGCAATCCGGCGCGCCGCCGAACTGAGCCGCTCCGCGGCCGCATCGATCAGGCTTGACCTTGAAAGCCGGGCCGTATTCAAAAGGGGCGGAACCGGCCGGAGCATTGGGCCAAGCCATTGCGGATGCAGCGATGACCAGCGAAACGACCGAGAGCAGCCCGACCGACGCCGAAGCAACGACCGCCGATCTGGCGCGCATCAAGCGCATGATCCCGCACCGCTATCCCTTCCTGCTGATCGATCGGGTCGAGCACATCCGCAAGGGCGAGAGCGCGACGGGCGTCAAGAACGTCTCGATCAACGAGCCGCATTTCCAGGGCCATTTCCCGGCCGAGCCGGTGATGCCCGGCGTGCTGATCGTCGAGGCGATGGCGCAGACCGCCGGGGTGCTGGTGGTCGAGACGTTGGGCACGCTGGATCAGGACCTGCTGGTCTATTTCATGACCATCGACAACTGCCGCTTCCGCGCCAAGGTGGTGCCCGGCGACGTGCTGCAGCTGCACGTGCGGGTCACACGCAGCCGCGGCAAGGTGTTCCGCTTCGCCGGCGAGGCACGGGTGGCGGGCCGGGTGGTGGCCGAGGCCGAGTTCTCGGCCATGATCATCGAGCAGGACGACCCGAGAAGGGGCGGGAGCGCCGGGTGAGCGTCCATCCGACCGCGATCGTCAGCGACGGTGCGCGGCTGGAGGAGGGCGCATCCGTCGGCCCGTGGTGCGTGGTCGGGCCTGGGGCGAGGCTGGACGCAGGCGTCGAGCTTCTCTCCCATGTGGTCGTCGCGGGCGACACCTGGATCGGCGCCGGCACGCGGGTGTGGCCCTTCGCGGCGCTGGGCCACGAGCCGCAGGACCTGAAACACGGGGGCGAGGCGACGCGGCTCGAGATCGGGCCGCGCGCGATGATCCGCGAACACGTCACGATCCATGCGGGCACCACCGGGGGCGGAGAGCTCACCCGGATCGGCGCCGGCTGCCTGGTAATGTCGGGCTGCCATGTGGCGCATGACTGCCGGCTGGGCGAGGGGGTGATCCTCTCCTCCGATGCCGCGCTCGGCGGCCATGTCGAGGTCGGCGAGCGCGCGGTGATCGGCGGCCTCGCGGCGGTGCACCAGCATGTGCGCATCGGCGCCCATGCCTTCATCGGCGGCCTGAGCGGCGTGGACCGCGACGTGGCTCCCTACTGCGCCGCGGTCGGCAACCGGGCTGTGCTCTCGGGGCTCAACCTCGTCGGCCTGAAGCGCCACGGATTCGGACGGGCCGAGATCGAGGCGCTGCGCGGCGCCTGGCGGATGATCTTCGAGGGCGGCGCGCCGATCGAGGGGGCGGCCGGGGCGGCTGCAAAATGGCCGGAGATCGCGCCGGTGCAGCGCCTCGCCGCCTTCGTGCGCGCCGAGCCGGCGCGCCACCTCTGCCTGCCCCGGGGTGCATGAGGCGCGCATGGCCGGGCAGGTTTGCGCGCGGTCCTCGCCCGGCAGCATCCCGGCCGGCCCGGTCCCCTCGCACATGCCGGCGCTGCCCGCATGAGCCACCCGCTCTCCCTCTATCTCGTCGCCGGGGAGCCTTCGGGCGACCGGCTCGGCGCCGGCCTGATGCGGGCGCTGGCGGCGGAGGAGCCGGGCACGCGTTTCCTGGGCATCGGCGGGCGGGAGATGGCCGCTGCGGGTCTCGTGCGCCGCTTCGACATGGCCGGGCTGAGCGTAATGGGTCTGGCCGAGGTGGTGCCGCGCATTCCGGCGCTGATGGCCCGCATCCGGGCCACGGCGGCGGATGCGGCGGGCGCGGGGCCGGATGCGCTGATCACCATCGACAGCCCCGGCTTCACCCTGCGTGTCGCGCGGCGCCTGCGCGCCCGCGCGCCCCGCATCCGCACCGTCCACTACGTCGCCCCCTCGGTCTGGGCCTGGCGGCCCGGCCGGGCGCGGGCGATGGCGCGCCATGTCGACCACGTGCTCGCGCTCCTGCCCTTCGAGCCGCCCTACATGACCGCGGCCGGCATGAGCTGTGACTTCGTCGGCCATCCGGCGGTGGCGGCGCCGGCGGCCACGGCGGCCGAGGCAGCCGCCTGGCGCGCCCGTGCCGGCGTGGCCGAGGGCGCGCCGCTGCTCCTGGTCGCCCCGGGCAGCCGGGCCATGGAGGTGCGCCGCCTGATGCCGGTCTTTGCCGCGGCGCTGGCGCGCCTGGCCCCGGACCTGCCCGGCCTGCGCGCCGCGATCCCGCTCGCCGAAGGGGTCGAGCACGAGGTCGCGGCGGCTGCGGCGCGGCTGGTGCCCGGGGCCGTCCTCGTGACGCCGGCGGACGAGGCGGGGCGCCGGGCCGCCTTCGCCGCGGCGGACGCGGCGCTGGTCAAGTCGGGCAGCATCGCGCTCGATCTGGCGGTTGCCGGCACGCCGATGGTGGCGGCCTACCGCGCCAGCCCGCTCACCGCGGCGCTGCTGCGCCCGCTGATCCGGGTGGAGACCGCGAGCCTCGTCAACCTCGTCGCCGGCGCGCGGGTGGTGCCCGAATTCCTCCAGGCGGACTGCTCGGCGGAGGCCCTGGCCCCGGCCCTCCTCGCGCTCCTGCGCGACGAGGCCGCGTGCGCGGCCCAGCGCGCCGCCTTAGCCCGCGTGCTCGTGGCACTCGGTCGCGGCGGCCCGCCGCCCTCGGTCAGGGCGGCGCGGTCGCTGCTGCGGGCACTGGGGCGCGAGCGGCCGCCGCCCTGATCGGGGGCCCCCTTTTGCGCGCCCTCCGGGCGGGCTATGGTCGCCGCAAACGCCGGGAAAGGGAGCCGCATGTCGACACAGAGCACCATCTCGAAGAAGTCCGCCATCTCGCATCCGGAGCACGGCCGCAAGCGCATGACCGTCCCCGACTTCATGGCGCGCAAGGGCGGCGAGCCGCTGGTCTGCCTGACCGCCTATACGGCCCATGTGGCGCACATCTGCGATCAGGTCTGCGACCTGCTGCTGGTCGGCGATTCCCTCGGCATGGTGATCCACGGCATGCCCAACACGCTGGGCGTGACGCTCGAGCACATGATCATGCATGGCCAGGCGGTGGTGCGCGGCGCCGACAAGGCGCTGGTGGTCGTCGACATGCCTTTCGGCAGCTTCGAGGAAAGCCCCGAGATCGCCTTCCGCAACGCCGCCCGCGTGGTCAAGGAGACCGGCTGCCACGCCATCAAGCTCGAAGGCGGCGTGGACATGGTGCCGACCATCGAGCACCTGACCCGGCGCGGCATCCCGGTGATGGCGCATATCGGCCTGATGCCCCAGTCCACCAACACGGCGGGTGGCTTCAAGGCGGTGCGCGACCAGGCGCGCTTCGATGCCGTGGTCGCCGACGCTCAGGCGGTGGCGCGCGCCGGCGCCTTCTCGGTGGTGGTCGAGGGCGTCGCCGCGCCGCTCGCCGACCGCATCACGCACGAGGTTGCGATCCCCACCATAGGCATCGGCGCCTCGGCCAAATGCGACGGCCAGATCCTCGTGTTCGAGGACATGATCGGCCTGTTCCCCGCCGTGCCCACCTTCGTCAAGCGCTACGGAAACATGGAGGAGATGATGCGTGCCGCCGTCGCCACCTATGCCGAGGAAGTGCGGGCCCGCTCCTTCCCGGCGCCGGAGCACACCTACAAGGCGCGATGAGCGCGCCGGGCCCGTTGCGGCGTTTGCGCTTTTATTTCCGCCGCATGGGCGCTACATGTCTGCCCGCGACGGCGACAGGAGGCCACCCGTGAGCGACAGCGACTCCTTCATCCACGAAGTGACCGAGGAGGTCCGCCGGGACCAGATGTACCGGCTGTGGAAGAAGTACGCGCCCCTGGTGATCGCGGGCATCGTCCTGCTAATCGCCGGCACCGCCGCCTGGACCTGGTGGCAGCACCACGAGCGCCAGGTGGCGCGGGCGCTGGGCGGCAAGTTCATCAACAGCGACCTCGCTTCGGTGGCGCAGCAGAAGAAGCTCGTTGCCGAGACCGACGGCGCCGCCAAGGTGATTGCACGGCTCCGCCTCGCCGCCGCCAATGCCGAGGCCGGCAAGACCGACGAGGCAGCGCGTCTCTACCGCGAGGTGGGTGCCACGCCGGGGATCGCGCGCGCCTATGGCGACCTGGCCAAGCTCGAGGCGGTGCGCCTGGCGCTGCCCAAGATGGACGCCAAGAAGGCGATCTCCCAGCTCGACCCGCTTGCCGCCGAGGGAGCGCCCTACCGCCTGCTGGCGCTGGAGCTGCGTGCCGTGGCCAAGCTGAATTCCGGCGACATCAAGGGCGCCCACGCCGATCTCACCACCATCATCCAGAGTCCGGACGCGACCCGTGACACGATCGACCGCGCCGCCGCGCTGTTGCTCGCCAGCGGCGGCGAGATGCCGTCCCCGGGTGGAAAGAAGGGGGAAAGCTGACCATGTCACGACCCGACCGCCGGCCCGCACGGGCCGCGCTGCTGCCGTGCGCCGTCCTGATCGCGCTCGTCGCCCTGGCGGGCTGCAGCCACAAGGAAAAGCTGAAGGGCGAGCGTATCCCCGTCAGGCCCGAGATCTCGGTGGCGACCAACAAGGCCCCGATCGAGCAGCCGCTGCCGGCGGCGCACAAGAACGCCGAATGGACGCAGACCAACGGCAACGCCGCGCACAATCTGGGTAATCTGGCGGGGCCGACCTCGCTGACTGTGGCCTGGACCGCGAACGCGGGCACCGGCGGCAGCGACGCGCCGATCACCAGCCGTCCGATCGCCGTCAACGGCACGGTCTACACGCTCGACGCCTCGGCGAAGGTGTCGGCATTCGACGCCAGCACCGGCGCGCGGCGCTGGCAGGTCAGCCTCGCGCCCAAGGGCGAGCATGGCGTGGAAGGCTTCGGCGGCGGGCTCGCCGCGGAGGGCGGGCGGCTCTACGCCACCACCGGGTTCGGCGACGTTCTCGCCCTCGACCCGGCCTCGGGCAAGGTCCTGTGGACCCAGTCCTTCGGTGCCCCGTTCCGCGCGGCTCCGGCGGTCGAGAGCGGCGTCGTCGTGGCGGTCACCCGCGACAACCGCGCCGTGGGGCTGGAGGCCGAGACCGGCAAGGTTCTTTGGCGGATCGAGGCAGCGGCCTCGAACGCAAGTTTGCTTGGCGGGTCGAGCCCGGCCATGGCGGGTGGCATCGCGCTCCTCCCCTTCGCCTCGGGCGAGCTGGTGGCGGTCGCCGCGGACACCGGCCGGCGGTTGTGGAGCGCGCTCCTGACCGGGGGCCGCCGTGGCCTGGCGCGCGCAGCGATCACCGACATCTCCGGCGACCCCGTGGTGGTCGGTCCCTATGTGCTGGCGGCCAATCAGGCGGGCCGCATGGTCGCCATCGACGGGCGCGATGGCAAGCGCGTGTGGACCCGCGACGTCGGCTCCGACTCGCCGATCTGGGCCGCGGGCGACACCGTGTTCGTGGTCTCGGACGACGCCGTGGTCATGCGCCTGTCGGTGCGCGACGGCTCGACCTTGTGGGCCACGCAGCTGCCCGCCTTCAGGAACCCCAAGGACCGCAAGGGCGCCATTGCCTATTCCGGCCCGGTGCTGGTGGCGGGCCGCGTTCTGGTCTCCGACGAGCGCGGCAATCTGATGGCCTTCGACGGCGAGACCGGCAAGGAGGTGGCCCGCACGCATCTGGACGAGGGCTCGATCACCGGCCCGATGGTGGCGAACGGCACGGTCTATGTGCTGACGCGCAACGCGACGCTCTACGCCTTCCGCTAGCGCCGCGGGGCCGCGCGCGCCCCGGAGCCCCATCGATGTCCCTCACCGTCGCGATCATCGGCCGTCCCAACGTCGGCAAGTCGACCCTGTTCAACCGGCTGGTCGGCCGGCGCCTGGCGCTGGTCGACGACCAGCCGGGCGTGACCCGCGACCTGCGCGAGGGCGAGGCGCATCTGGGCGACCTGGCCTTCACCGTGGTGGATACGGCGGGCCTCGAGGACGTGTCCGACGACAGCCTGCCCGGCCGCATGCGCCGGCTCAGCGAGCGGGCGATCGAACGCGCCGACCTCAGCCTGTTCCTGATCGACGCCCGCGCAGGGCTGACGCCCACCGACGAGGTGTTCGCCGAGCTGCTGCGCCGCCGCGGCAAGCCGGTGATCGTGTGCGCCAACAAGGCCGAGGGCCGCGACGGCGAGGCGGGCGCGCTCGAGGCCTATGCGCTGGGGCTCGGCGATGTCGTGCCGATCTCGGCCGAGCATGGCGAGGGCATGGGCGATCTCTACGCCGCGCTGGACGGCCATGTGCAGCGCCTGGCCGGGGCTGTGGCGGACGCGGCGGAGACCGACCTCGAGGCCGATGCGCTGGCCGAGCACCGGCCGCTGCAGATCGCCGTGGTGGGCCGGCCGAACGCGGGCAAGTCCACGCTGGTAAACGCCATCCTCGGCGAGGAGCGCCTGCTCACGGGGCCCGAGCCCGGCATCACGCGCGACGCCATCGCGGTGACCTGCGACTGGGCCGGGCGCCGGTTCCGGGTGTTCGACACCGCCGGCCTGCGCCGCAAGGCCCGGGTGCAGGAGAAGGTGGAGAAGCTCTCGACCTCGGACGCGCTGCGCGCCATCCGCTTCGCCGAGGTAGTGGTGGTGCTGATGGACGAGGCCACGGCCTTAGAGACCCAGGACCTGCGCATCGCCGACCTTGCCGAGCGCGAGGGCCGGGCGGTGGTGATCGGCCTGTCCAAGTGCGACCTGGTCGAGGAAAAGCCAGCCCGGCTGCGCACACTGCGCGAGGCGTTCGAGCGCCTGCTGCCCCAGCTTCGCGGCGCGCCGCTGGTGCCGGTCTCGGCGCTGACCGGGCAGGGGCTGCAGCGACTGGGCAAGGCGGTCGTCGAGATGCACCGGGTGTGGAACAGCCGCATCTCCACCGCCCGCCTGAACCGCTGGCTCCAGGCGGCGGTGGAGGAGCATCCGCCGCCGGCGGTGGCGGGGCGGCGGGTGAAGCTGCGGTACATGACGCAGGTGAAGGCGCGGCCGCCGAGCTTTCTGGCCTGGTGCTCGCGGCCCGAGGCGCTGCCGGAGAGCTATATTCGCTATCTCGTCAATGGGTTGCGGGATGCCTTCGACCTCGACGGCGTGCCGATCCGGCTGGCCTTGCGCAAGGGGGAGAACCCCTATGCCCGGCGCGGCTGAGGCCGGTTTGGCCGCGGATGACTCTTATATGTCTTATATAAGACCTGTATGAATTTCCGCGCTTTGTTTGGGCAAAATTAACCATGGCCGGCGGGGCGCCGGCTCTGTCCAGCGCCTCTTCGGGGGAGTGGGTCAGTTTGAATTTGCCAGTGCGCGCTTTTGCAAGGGCCGCGCGTCCGGGGCTGCGCTGATCGAGCATCGATCAGGCTGATGATCCACTCCAGATCGCGAAGCGTGTCGGACACGCCAGCGGCCATCGCGGGCGAGATGCCGCCGAGGCTCTTGTGCCGGCGGCAGAAGTTGTAGTGGACGAAGTAGAGCGAGAGCATGTGAAGATGGTTTTCCAGCTTCTTGCTGAATGCGTTGGTCAGCCGCGTGAACCGGCGCATTCCCATCCGCATGGTCAGGTTATGGAGCTCGACATGCGACGTGCTGACATGCGCCGGGTCGGGGTTGCCTTCGATCCGCGCCTTGTGAGTGCCGACGCACTCGGCGGGGCTGGAGCGGTTCTCGGCCGATTTCCCACTGACTGAGCCGTACAGCTTCACCAGCATGGCGTAATCCACGTCGCCGCCGAAAGCACCCTCTACGGCGTCCAGATAAGCGCGGTGGCCATCCGTCGTCAGCTGCACTCGGTTGTCGATCCGTGCCCGCAGATCGTCCATGAATTCAATCGCCGTCTCTGCCGAGCGGTCGCCAACTTCCCAAGCCAGGATCATCTTCGTGTCGCTCTCAAGCGCGGTCCAGGTCCACACATCGCCAGCGCCGTCAGGGGCAGCCTTGGCCCGCTCAACGTTCTTTGCCTTGGCGTAGCAGAAGGACCAGATTTCATCGCACTGAACGCGGTTGGCCTTCACGTCGCGCACCGTCTTGTCGTGATAGGCGGCGCAGGCCTCGCCCGCCTCGATCAGCAGCTTGGTCACGGTATTGATCGACACGCCGACCGTCCGGCTGATCGAGCGCATGGACGATCCCTCGACCAGCAGGCTCAGGATCATGACGCGCTTATGCAGGGGCAATTTGTTCATACCCCATATAATTGAACTTTAATGCTTAGCGTCAAGTATATCTTGTCAGTTTGTCATTTCTCTTCCATCTGGGTGTCATTTTGAGTCAGATTGTCGCAGGTGTGTTGCGAGCGCGTTATTGACTTATAAATCAATATCGGATCAAATCAAGGCTGGGATCAGTCGCCTGAAGGGCAGAGAGCTGCACTATCTTGGCCCAGCTCTGCCCGGGGAGCCGTGTATGCGTGATCTGTTTGTCTCGACGGAAGTGCTGCATGCGGTGACCCCTCCTTGGCCCAGGGGGCGTGAACGAAGGCAACACATCGTCTTTCGCGAGACTCTGGATCGGTTCACATCTGGAGATGTCCTAAGCGTGGCGGAAGATCCAATCCAGAAACCTAGCTACGCTGTGATGGCGCGAACCAATCCCATCGAAAAAGAAATCTGGGACTTCCGCTGCATGACGGAAGACGATGGCATTCGATGTTTCGGTGGTTTCGGCGATAAGGACCTGTTCATCGCGCTAACTTGGAACTTTCGAGACAATATCTCAAGATTTAGCCAAGAAGTCCTAGAATGTCGTCGCGAGTGGGACAGGTTGTTTGGGAAAATTCCCCCTTTCAGGGCAAGGGAGATAGAAAAATATGGCACAAACTTCGTGGCTGTATAGACCCGATGAGGACGTCCGGACTCCCGCCGAGGCTGAGATATACTTGCGGGCGCGCACGCAGCACCGTATTCACTCTCTAGTTCTTGGGGAATTTGAAAAATCCGGAATGAGCAAGGCTGACCTAGCGCGGAGAACCGGGCGCAAGCCGGAGGTCATTAGCCGTGTTCTCGGCCAGCCTGGCAACTGGACGCTAAACACAATTTCGGACTTGCTTTTCGCGTTAACCGGCGCCGAGCTATCGAATATTCCCGAATATCCGCTGGAAGCGTCTAGGCGAAATTTGAGAGAGCCTGAATGGGCCCAAAAAACCTCCTCTGCGGCTCTTTTTCACACGAGAGTAGAGAAGGAAAGTCCTGAGATCGAATTCCCACAATAATGGCAAAAACAATCAAATTCGGGAACGTTGTTCTTTGTGAGTATGTGGCTGAAGGGTCGCATAATAAGCATACTTTGGTCAACGCATATTCTGGTGATGTGGTAGTTAAGGAGATGCCGGCGCAGATTAATTTTGGTCTTTATATTGAGATACTTCCGCTCGGCGGTGTTTCCAAAATTGAGGTTGAACTTTTGCTCAACAACGAAATAAAGGCCAAGATAGGAGCAGAATTGAAGGATGCTAGAAAGGATCAGATTGGCCTTGTTGTTCTTCCAAGTTTTCGAATTAAAACAGAAGAAGACGCTATATTGGAGGTTTATATAAATGCTGACGGATATAAGCGGACTATTGCACTAAGAAGGAAAATCTTCCGGGGCGAAATACCCGAACTTTAGGGCTTCCATCTAGATTTGGCGGCCTTCCGCGCAATCTTGGCCCGCTGCTCCTTGGTCAGCTTGGCCGCGCGGGCCTTCCCGCCCTTCCGGCCCATCGCCTGAGCGGCCTTGTCCTTCCCTTCGCCCTGGCCCGTGTCTTCCTGTTCCTCGCCAGTGGCAATGCGGGCCACCTTCACGGCAGCGCCGATCACGTCAGCGGGTCGCTTTTCGCCTTTAGGACCCCGGGGCAATTGTTCCGCCGCATTCACAGACAGGCTTGCCGTCGCGATTGATCCGACAGCAACCAGACGTTTCGACCAAGCGGGTCGTTCCGCCGTCTTGGTCGTCTTCCTCGTATGTCATAGTCGCGCTACGTTGGCAGCGTTCACACCTGCCCGAGAGGACAAATCGATTAGGGGGCATCCAATCCTCCTATGCTTCACGCTAAGCATATCGGAAGCGCAAGCGGCGAGCGACATTCGCGTCAGAGGTCGCCAATTTCAAACTGACCCGCTGTCAAAAAATCCTGTCCGATGATGGCCGGACATGATAGACGGGGTGGTCGGGGATTGTGCGAAATAAACGGCCAGACCCGATTCAGGCCCGCTGACAGATATTGAGACCTTGGACGGTTCTTGTGGCCGGCGCACTGCGTCACTTCGGCCGGAGGAGGACATTTGTCTGGCGGGGGCCAGAATATCAACGGGGGAACATCATGGCAGACCAGGACCTGCAAATCAGGCAGATCGACCCAAGTCTCTACAACGCCGATCTGGCGCCGGTGAAGCACCAGGACCGGCGCTGGGGCTGGTTCGAAATCTTCAACGTCTGGTCGAACGACATCCAGAGCCTGTTCGGCTACACGCTCGCCGCCTCGCTGTTTTTGACCTACGGGCTGAACGGCTGGGCGGTGATGGGCGCGATCATCCTGGCGGGGCTGATCATCATGGTGCTGGTCAACCTGTCGGGGCGCCCCAGCGTGCGCTTCGGCATTCCGTTCGCGGTCATGGCGCGCTCGAGCACCGGCGTGCGCGGCGCCAATCTGCCCGCGATGATGCGCGCCATCGTCGCCATCTTCTGGTACGGGGTGCAGACCTATTTCGCCTCGACCGCGCTCGCGCTGCTGATCAACGCGGTGCTCGGCACCACCGGCGGCAGCACATTCCTGGGGCTGACCGCGGTCGACTGGGTGTCCTTCGTCATCGTCTGGGCGTTCCAGATGTACCTGTTCTCGCGCGGCATGGAATGGATCCGGATGTTCCTCAACTGGGCCGGGCCGTCGGTCTATGTGGTGATGATCCTGCTCACCGTCGTGCTGTGGTCGGAGGCCGGCGGCC
Source organism: Thermohalobaculum sp. (assembly GCF_058622915.1). Classification (NCBI taxonomy): domain Bacteria; kingdom Pseudomonadati; phylum Pseudomonadota; class Alphaproteobacteria; order Rhodobacterales; family Paracoccaceae; genus Thermohalobaculum; species Thermohalobaculum sp. The sequence goes on from NZ_JBZSYN010000002.1 coordinate 76,936, forward strand.
AGATGCTCACCGCGGTCGGCACCATCTTCAAGGGCACCGGCCACTACCAGGGCGGCCCGCTCGCGGCGTTCCTCAGCGTCACCGGAACGATGATCGCCTATTTCGCCGCCGTGGTGATCAACTTCGGCGACTTCTCGCGCTTCGTGCGCAGCCAGCGCGAGATGCGCATCGGCAACTTCCTGGGCCTGCCGCTCAACATCGCCTTCTTCTCGCTGATCGCGCTGTTCGTGACCGGCGGCACGCTGGTGGTGTTCGGCCAGAAGCTGACCAACCCCACCGACATCATCGCCCGGGTGGACAATCTGGGGCTGACGGTGATCGCGGCCATCATGTTCTTCGCTGCGACGGTGGGCATCAACGTGGTCGCCAACTTCGTGCCGCCGGCCTATGACCTGTCGAACCTGATGCCGAGCAAGATCGACTTCCGGCTTGGCGGCATCATCACCGCCGTGGTCGCCTTCTTCGTCGGCGCGCTGTGGGTCTCGCTGATCAGCGAGATCGGCATCGCCGGCTTCGTCAACACGCTGGGCGCGATCCTGGCGCCGGTCTACGGCGTGATCGTCTCCGACTACTACCTGGTCAAGAACGAGCAGGTGGACATCCAGCAGCTGTTCTCCTCGGACCCGAACGGCGCCTATTATTACGAGCGGGGCTGGAACAGGAAGGCGCTGATCGCCTTCGGGCTGGGCGGGATCTTCTCGGTCTCCTCCGTGTGGGTGCCTTCGCTGGAGTTCCTCTCGGGCTATGCCTGGGTGATCGGGGCGATCCTGGGCGCGCTGTTCTACTACGTGCTGATGGGCGGGCGCGCGGTCGCGCCGGCAGCGCCCGGGCGGGCGTGAGCGCGGGCGGCCGGCCCCCGAGCGCCGCCCCGGGCGGCCCGGCCTCACAGGGTGATGCGCTCGCCGCTTTCGACCGGGCCGGCACGCAGGCGGGCGATGAGGCGCGCGGCGGCATCCTCGATCGGGCACAGCGCCTCGCGCTCCTCGCCCGGGTAGAAGCGGCCCCTGAGCGCGGTGGGCATC
>NZ_JBZSYN010000003.1:0-9264 GCF_058622915.1 Thermohalobaculum sp.
GCCGCACTGTGCCTCGCCGCCGAGGGGGCGATCGATCCGCTGATGTGCGAGGGGCCGGTGCTGTTCGCCTCGCGCCAGGGCCGGGTCATCGAGGTGCTGCCGCCGCTTCCCGCCATGCGCGTGGTCGGCGGTGCCTGGGGCCCGCCATGCCCGACCGATCCGGCCGACAACGGCTTCGCCGATCTCTCGCAGGTGTTCGCCGACCTCGCCGCCGCGCTCGGCGCCGGCGACCTTGCGCTGCTGGCCCGCGCCGCCAGCCGCTCCGCCGAGGCGAACCTCGCGCGCAACCCAAGGCCGGGCTGGGAGCCGCTTTGCGCACTTGCGCGCCACCACAGCGCACTCGGGCTCGCCGTGTCGCATACCGGCCCCGCCGTGGCGCTGATCCTCGCCCCCGACAGCCGCGCCGATCCGGCACCCGGCCTGGCTGCGCTGGGCGTCGACCCGGTGCTGGACTACCTGTTGGCTCCCTGAGGCCCCCGGCCTCACTGGCCCCGGCTCACTGACCCAGGCGCACCGAGGGCAGGCTGTAGACCGCGGCGGAGGAGAAATCCATCCGCTTCAGCACCATGTTGGCGCCCACGGCGATCACCACCATCGCCACGACAGCCGCGAGAAATGCCTTCATTGCTTGCCTCCCGTGGTGCCCCTGCCCCGCGGCGGCGCCCCAGTGTTCTCACGCAAGTATGAGATAAGGTCCTGCCGGTCGGCAAGGCTGTTGATACGCTGCAGCGGCATCTTGGAGCCCGGCGTGTAGCGCTGCGGCCCCAGCGCGAACAGCTTGCCGATGGTCTCGGCGCTCCACACGATGCCGGCCCCCTTGAGCGCCTCGGAATAGGTGTAGCCCGGCGCCGTGCCGGCCTTGCGGCCGAACAGGCCATAAAGCGTCGGTCCGGCGCGGCGCCCGCCGTCGGGCGTCAGCGTGTGACAGATCGAGCACTTGCGCACGAACTGGCGCTCGCCGTTCGACATTTCCGAGGCGGGCGTGTGGAACCTGCGCCGTTGGGCGAACAGCGCGTCCGAGCCGCCCGAGAGCGGCCAGATCGCCGCCTCGTCGGCGATTCCGCCCGCGATCAGCCGCTCGCCGTCGCGCGTCCAGGCCAGCGCCCAGATGGGTCCCTGGAGGGCGGCGTGGAAGTCGCGCACGATGCTCCAGTCGCGGGTGTCGATCACCATGATGTAGCCCTGCCCGTCGCCCACCGCGAGGAAGCGCCCGCCCGGGCTTTGCTCGAGCGCCAGGATCGGCCGGCGCCCGGCGGTCAGATCGGCGATCTGCTTGCCCGTGGCGAGGTCGAGCGCGCGCACCGCCCCGTCGACCGCACCATAGGCGAGCCAGCCGGCGGTCTCGTTGAGCGCCAGGCGGTTGACACCGAAGCCGTGCTCGACCAGCACCGCCTGCATCGCGCCGGTGGCCACGTTCCAGCGCCGGATCGTGCCGTCGTTGGAGGCGGTGTAGATGGTCCTGCCGTCGGCGCTGAACCTGGCGTCGTTGACATTGCCGGTGTGGCCTTCCAGCCAGCGCACGGTGCCGCCGTGCACCGGCCAAAGCCCGACGCGGTTGTCCCAGCCGCTGGAGGCGATCAGCCGGCCGTCCGGGCTCACGCTCACGGCAAACACCTTGCCCCGGTGGCCCTGCATGCGGCGCAGCACCTTGCCCGTGGCGAGATCCCACAGGATCACGGCGCGGTCGTCGCCGCCCGAGACCGCGCGCTTGCCGTCGGGCAGGAAGGCGACCGCGTTCACCGCGGCCCGGTGTCCCTCCAGCCAGCGCACCGGCTTGCCGGTCTCGAGGTCCCAGTAGCCAACCGAGTAGTCGAAGCTGGCGGTCAGGGCGTGCCGCCCGTCCGGCGACACAGCCACGGCCTTGATCGGCCCGCCGTGCCCCTCCAGCCGCGCGAACCCGGTCCCGGCGGCGGCCTGAGCCGCCCCGAGCAGCGCGAGCGCCAGCCCCAGAGCCGCCGAGCGCATGGGTTCACTCGGCTGGCGTCGCGGCCGTCCCCTCGACGCTGCGCCCCTTCTCCTCGAGTTCCTCGACCCACAGGTCGTGGTGCTGTCGGGCCCAGTTCAGGTCGACCCTGCCGGTGCCCATGGCGGAAAACGCGCCCTCCATGCCCAGCGTGCCGATATAGATGTGGGCGAGGATGACCACGATCATCGCCAGCGCGACGATGGCGTGCCAGAGCTGCGCGTACTGCATGTCGGCCGTGGGCGTCAGGTCGGTGGGCAGCGGCGCGCCCCAGATTGCCGCGAATCCAACCTGGTTCAGCGCGGCGAAGATCTTGGAGAAGATCGGCAGGTCATAGGGGAAGAGCAGGGACAGCCCGCTCAGCGAGATCGCGATGCCAAGCAGGATCATGGCCCAGAAAATCAGCTTCTGCCCGGCGTTGAACTTGTGCGAGGGCGGGTGGACGCCCTTGGCGAGGATTCCGCCGCCCTTGGCGAGCCAGACGAGATCGGCGCGCGTCGGCAGGTTGTTGGCGACCCAGTTGACGAAGATCAGCACGAGGCCGAGCATGAAGGCCCAGGCCACGTTGTTGTGGATCCACTTGCCCCAGGCGGCGATGTCGGCGAAGGCAGCCTTGCCGATCAGCGGGATCAGGTAGTCGCGCCCGTAGAGCAGGTCCAGCCCGGTCAGCGCCAGCAGCACGAACGAGCTCGCCGTCAGCCAGTGGCAGAAGCGCTCGATCTCGCTGAAGCGCTGGATCAGCCGGCCCGAGAAGCCCTGCTCGAGGCGGACGCGGCCGCGCAGCAGGTAGAAGATCGCCAGCACCGCCAGGGTGATGGCGATGGCCATCGCGCCCCACCGGCCCAGCGGCCCCTTGCCGCCGACCGTTCGCTCCCAGTTCACGCCGCCGGACTTCACCAGCACCGCCGCCTTTTTGTCCGGAATCGAGACCGTGAAGCGCTGGCCGTGGCGCACCTCGCCCCACAGCGTCGCGTCCGAGTTCGGCCCGAGCTCGCCGACAGGGCTGGTCATGTTCTGGGCGTCGGCGCTGAACGGCGCCTTGGCGTCCTGCGGCCGCGATTGGCCGGGCTTCGTCGGGGCATTCGCCGGCGGCGGCTCAGGCGGGCGCACGTTGTTGACCGCGTTCGCGGGCGGGCGCACCGAGGACTGTGCCCAGGCCGCGTCCACCACCACACCCAGTTGCGCGGCCGAGCCCATGAAGACGACAACCGCTAGGCCGAGCGCCACCAGCCCGATCAGTTCACCGCGCCGCCTCAGTCTCATGCTCTGGTCTCCAAAAAAAGCCCGCGAAGACGGTCATGAACGATGCTTGTCCAGGGCCGGGCCCGCCCGGGGACTGCTCCCCGGACGGGCCCCGATTCGACTGCCGCTTGGGGTCGGCTCAGCTGCCCTTGCGCTGGTAGGCCGTGCCCCAGCCCCAGGCGCCGGTGCCGAAGCCGCGGGCCACCACGCGCTGGCGGTAGATGTCGGAGACATCGTTTCCGTCGCCCGCCAGCAGCGCCTTGGTCGAGCACATCTCGGCGCACAGCGGCAGCTTGCCCTCGGCGATCCGGTTGCGCCCGTACTTCTTGAACTCGGCCTCGCTGTTGTCCGGCTCCGGCCCGCCATTGCAGAAGGTGCACTTGTCCATCTTGCCGCGGCTGCCGAAATTGCCGGCCTGCGGATACTGCGGCGCCCCGAAGGGGCAGGCGTAGAAGCAATAGCCGCAGCCGATGCACAGGTCCTTCGAGTGCAGCACCACACCATAGTCGGTCTGGTAGAAGCAATCGACGGGGCAGACCGCCATGCACGGCGCATCCGAGCAGTGCATGCAGGCGACCGAGATCGAGCGCTCGCCCGGCACCCCGTCGCTGATCGTGACCACCCGGCGGCGGTTGATGCCCCAGGGCACCTCGTTCTCGTTCTTGCAGGCCGTCACGCAGGCGTTGCACTCGATGCAGCGCTCGGCGTCACAGAGGAACTTCATGCGTGCCATCTGGTGTCCTCCCTCAGGCCTTCATGACCTTGCAGAGCGTGGTCTTCGTCTCCTGCATCTGCGTCACGGAGTCGTAGCCATAGGTCTGCGCGGTGTTTGAGCTCTCGCCGAGCACGAAGGGGTCGGCCCCCTTGGGGTACTTGTATCTGAGGTCCTTGCCCTCGTACTGCCCGCCGAAGTGGAACGGCATGAAGATGACGCCGCGGCCGACCCGCTCGGTGACCAGGGCGGCGACCCTGACCTTGCCGCCTTCCGGCCCCTCGATCCACATCTGCTCGCCGTTGCGGATGCCCAGCCCGTTGGCGTCGAACGGGTTGATCTCCGCGAACATCTCCTGTTGCAGCTCGGCCAGCCAGGGGTTCGAGCGAGTCTCCTCGCCGCCGCCCTCGTACTCGACCAGCCGGCCCGAGGTGAGGATCAGCGGATAGGTCTTCGAAAAGTCGTTCTTCTGGATCGAGGCATAGAGCGTCGGCAGCCGGTAGGCGTGGCGGTCGTTGTAGGTCGGGTAGTCGGCGACCAGGTCACGCCTGGGCGTGTAGAGCGGCTCGCGGTGGATCGGCACCGGGTCGGGGAAGTTCCACACCACCGCCCGCGCCTTGGCATTGCCGAAGGGCGCGCACTCGTGCTTGATCGCCACGCGCTGGATGCCGCCCGACAAGTCGGTCTTCCAGTTGACCTTGTCGGTCTTGGCGGTCTCCGAGCTGCCGACGACCTTCTCGATCGCCTTGCGCTCGTCGGCGGTGAGCTCCTTGTCCCAGCCGAGCTTGCGCAGCATCGCCATGGTGAACTCGGGGTAGCCGTCCTGGATTTCGGAGTCCTTCGAGTAGACGCCCTCGGCGAGCAGGTTCTGGCCGTTGCGTTCGACGCCGAAGCGGGCGCGGAAGGTCAGCCCGCCCTTGGACACCGGCTTCGACATGTCGTAGAGCACCGGCGTGCCCGGATGGTTCAGCTCGGGCGTGCCCCAGCTCGGCCACGGCAGGCCGTAATAGTCGCCGTCCGCCGGGCCGCCGACCGCCTGAAGCGTGGTCCTGTCGAAGGTGTGCTGGTACTGCATGTGCTTGCGCAGCCGCTCGGGCGACTGGCCGGTGTAGCCGATCGTCCACATGCCGCGGTTGATCTCGCGCGTGATGTCCTCGACCAGCGGCTCGTCGGTCTTGGCGTCCACCTTGATGTTGCGGAAGATCCGGTCGGCGAAGCCGAGCTTCTTGGCGAACTTGGCCATGATGACATGGTCGGGCAGCGACTCGAACACCGGCGCCACCACCCGCTCGCGCCACTGGATCGAGCGGTTCGACGCGGTGACCGAGCCGTAGGTCTCGAACTGCGTCGAGGCCGGCAGCAGGTACATGCCGTCCTTCCGGTCGGGCAGCACCGCGGTGACGGTCGGATAGGGGTCGACCACCACCACGAGGTCCATCTTCTCCATGGCCTTCTTCTGGTCCGGCCCGCGCGTCTGGCTGTTCGGCGCGTGGCCCCAGAACACCATCGCCCGCACATTGTTCGGCTGGTCGATGTTGGCCTTGTCCTCGAGCACGCCGTCCATCCAGCGGCTGACCGGGATCCCGGCCTCGTTCATCAGGGGCTTGTCCTTGCCGTCCTTGCCCTTTAGGGTGGCGAAGCGTCCCTTGAGCCAGCCGAGGTCCTCCTCCCACACCCGCGCCCAGTGCGCCCAGGCGCCGGCCGACAGGCCGTAGTAGCCGGGCAGGGTGTGGCTGAGCACGCCGAGGTCGGTGGCGCCCTGCACGTTGTCATGGCCGCGGAAGATGTTGGTGCCGCCGCCCTGGGTGCCCATGTTACCCAGCGCCAGCTGCAGGATGCAGTAGGCCCGGGTGTTGTTGTTGCCCGTGGTGTGCTGGGTGCCGCCCATGCACCAGATCACGGTGCCGGGGCGGTTGTTGACCATCGAGCGCGCCACCCGCTCGAGCTGCGAGCCCGGCACGCCGGTCACGCGCTCGGTCTCCGCGGGCGTCCAGTTGCGCACCTCGCTGCGGATCTGGTCCATGCCCCAGACCCGGGTGCGGATGAACTCCTTGTCCTCCCAGCCGTTCTCGAAGATGTGCCACAGGATGCCCCAGATCAGCGCCACGTCGGTGCCGGGGCGGAAGCGCACATATTCGTCGGCATGCGCCGCGGTGCGCGTGAAGCGCGGGTCGAGCACGATCAGCGGCGCGTTGTTCTCCTCCTTGGCCTTCAACAGGTGCAACAGCGACACCGGGTGCGCCTCCGCCGGGTTGCCCCCGATGACGAAGATCGCTTTCGAATTGTGAATGTCGTTGTAGGAGTTGGTCATGGCGCCGTAGCCCCAGGTGTTGGCAACGCCCGCGACCGTGGTCGAGTGGCAGATGCGCGCCTGGTGGTCGACATTGTTCGAGCCCCAGTAGGCGGCGAACTTGCGGAACAGGTAGGCCTGCTCGTTGGAGTGCTTGGCCGAGCCCAGCCAGTAGACGCTGTCAGGCCCGCTCTCCTGGCGGATCTTCAGCATCTTGTCGCCGATCTCGTTGATCGCCTGGTCCCAGGGGATCTTCTTCCACTGGCCGCCCTCGAGCTTCACCGGGTATTTCAGGCGCCGCTCGCCATGCGCGTGCTCGCGCACCGACGCGCCCTTGCAGCAGTGGGCGCCCAGGTTGAAGGGGCTGTCCCAGCCGGGCTCCTGCCCGATCCAGACGCCGCCCTGCACCTCGGCGATGACCGTGCAGCCGACCGAGCAGTGCGTGCAGACGGACTTGATGATGTCGACCTTCTGCTTCGCCGCGCTCGCCGCGGACGCCCGGGTCACCGTGCCGCCGGTGGCGGCCAGCGCCGTCAGCCCGCCGATGGCGAGGCCCGAGCCGCGCAGGAAGGCGCGGCGGTCGACCGATTTCTGTGTGACTTGCGACAGGATCGACGCGTTCCGGGGGCCTTGCGCAACCCCGTTGGTCTTCTTCCTGAGCATCTTCCTCTCCTGTTGACCCCGGGCCGCAGCCCGGCCTTCCCCCCTGCGGGATCGGGGCCTCACGCAACCGTCACCCGCACGAAAAACGCGCCTGTCAGAAGCGGGCGCTCTTCAAGTATTTCTCGACATGCTCCGTGCGGCGATAGCCCGAGCCCTCGGCCTCGGCGGCCTGCGCCGTTTCGGTCCCCGCCGCGGCGGCCACGGCGACGGCCGGGGCGGCCACGGTGGCCAGCTTGAGAAAATCGCGCCGGCTGGTGTCGGCCTTCCTTTCCGTCATTGCCTTCCTCCCGGTTCTCGGCCGCCTGCGCGGCCGGGTGCAGAAAGGCGCTCAGGCGGCGAGCCTGAACGCCTCGCGCTCGATCCCCATGAAGACGCGCCCGAGCGCCCCCACGGGTGCGTAGAATACGGAGGCCCTGGCGCCCTCGAGGTCGGCGAAGAAATGCCCCGCCCAGGGCCCGACATGCTTTGCGAAGAACTCCTTCTGGTCGGCTAGGCTGGCCGGTGCGCCGAAGCGGCCCAGCGCCAGGCCGGCCATCATCTCCATGAGCGAGGCGATGTTGTCCTCGGGCTCGAACACGTTGGCCGCGCGCTCGATGCCGCGCCGGGCCATGTCGTTGCGCAGGACGGCCAGCGGCTTCTCGTTGAGAAAGCCCGTCATGTAATAGCTGGCATAGGGCAGCAGCTCGCCGCGGCCGACGCCGATGAAGAGCTCGAAGAACTCGCGCTCGACCGCCTGCTCGGTCGTGGCCCGGGCGAGGCGTGTCAGCGCGCCGACTGCGCGGCCGAGATCGCTCGCGTCGCCATCGAGCTGCGCCACCCGGTCGATCAGATCGCGCTTGGGCGGCCGCGCCAGCAGGGCAGCAAGCAAGTCGTAGATGCCCGCGCGAAGAGAGTCCTCTTCGGCGACCGCCACCTGGTACCCCTCCCCGGCAAGGGCCATTAACATCCCTCTCGCGCCCGGCTTCGGCCGGCTGTCGTTCTCGGCGAATCAGCTAATCGAATCAGCGGATTTTGGTATTTCGCGGGGCTCTTGACCCCCTAAAAACAATTCTGTCACGCTCACGCTCCGCTCATCCGCCCAGGCGCAGCGAACAGCCGCCCGCCTGCTGTGTGCGACACTTTACCACGGAGTCGAAAGAGGTCAACTCATATGACCAATTGCATGATCGCTCTTTGCCAGGCGATCGGCCCGGCGACCGGCGTCAGTCCTCGGCGAAGCGGAACCGCATCTTCCGAGCCGTCCGCCGCGGCCGGGTGCCGGGCGAGACCGGCTCGGCCGGTTGTGCGACCGACTCTCCCGGTTCCGCGGGCATTTCCCCGGCCCGATGCGCCGCGTCTTCGGGTGCGCGCTGCGCCAGCGCGTTGCGCGCGATCGGCCCGTCCGACCCGGCCGCCTCGCTCTCGGCTGCGGCTTTTGTGGATCCGGGCCCCGGCTCCTCCCGGGCCGCGTCCTCGGCCCAGCCCCTGCCGACCCGGTAGGCGGTCTCCAGCACCTTCGGCACCAGGGCGGCATCGGTGAAGTCCTCGCCGTAGTCGACCAGGCCGTCGAGATTGGCCAGCACCGGGTTCGAGGTCCACAGCCGCCGCAGCACGCGGTTGCGCAGATGCGCCGGCACGGCGCGTGCCATGAAGCCGGTGATGTCGTCGCCGGGCTTGAGCGCGTCGGGGTCGGGCAGGCCCAGCTCGCGCAGGATCTCCGCGTCGCTCCGCGGCTCGGCGGGCAGCGTTCCGGCGGGCAGCGTTCCGGCGGGCAGCGTTCCGGCGGGCAGCGTTCCGGCGGGCAGCGTCTCGGCAGCCGGCGTGCGGGGCGCATCGGCCGCGGCCGCTTTCGACATGCCGCCGCGCTTCCTGCGCGACCAGCGGCTGGCGAAGGCCTCGCCGCTCCGGTCGTCCCGGCCCGAGCCGCGCGTCATTGCAGCTTCTCCTTGCGCCGGCGTGCCTGGGGGCTGAGGAACACGTCGCTTTCGCTCACCCGCGGATCGCCCCGGCCTTCCTCCGGCGCCCCCAACTCTGCGGGCCGGCGCTTGCGCTTGATGAAGGGCTCGTCGTGGTGGTGGCGGGCGACGAAATCGCTCAGCCAGGCCACCAGCGCGGGCGGCATCGGCACCGGCTCGACGATCTCCTCGCCGCTGTCGAGGTAGTCCTGCGCCTCGAACGCCGAGGCGGTGACGCGGAACACCTCCATGGGCTCGGCGGCGCCGGGCTCCGAGGGTCGAAGGATGACGAAGAGAGAGGGCGGCTCGCGCGACAGCGCCGCCCGGTAGGACTCGGTCTCGGCCCGGTGCAGCTCGAGCGGCAGCGTGGCGGCGTGGTACTCGACGGCCTCGCCCTCGCGCCTGAGTTCGTGCCATGCTGCGGGCGGCGCGCCGGGCAGCACGGCGACCGGGCGCCAGA
>NZ_JBZSYN010000004.1:0-19910 GCF_058622915.1 Thermohalobaculum sp.
CATGGCGGCGTCCACCGTCACCTGCTCGCCCGCCCGGTCGGGCGCGGTGAAGCTCAGCTCCTCGAACACCCGCTCCATCACGGTATAGAGCCGGCGCGCGCCGATGTTCTCGACCTCCGCATTCACCTCGGCCGCGATGCGCGCGATGGCCGCCACGCCGGTCTCCTCGAAGCGCACCTCAACCCCCTCGGTGCCCAGAAGCGCCACGTACTGCTTGGTCAGAGCGTTGTCGGTCTCGGTCAGAATCCGCACGAAGTCGCCCTCGGTCAGCGCCCGCAATTCCACCCGGATCGGCAACCGCCCCTGCAACTCCGGCAACAAATCCGAAGGCTTAGCCGCCTGGAAGGCCCCGGACGCGATGAACAGGATGTGGTCGGTGCGCACGGCGCCGTACTTGGTGGCCACCGTGGTGCCCTCGATCAGGGGCAGGAGATCGCGCTGCACGCCCTCGCGGCTGACGCTGCCGGCCCCTTCGCGCTCGGAGCGCGCGGTCACCTTGTCGATCTCGTCGAGGAACACGATGCCGTCCTCCGACGCCGCCTCGAGCGCCTCGCGCTGCACCGCGTCCTCGTCGAGCAGCTTGTCGGCCTCCTCGGCCAGCAGCAGCTCGTGGCTGTCCTTGACCTTCAGCTTGCGCCTCTTGGTGCGGCCGCCGAAGGCCTTGCCCAGCATGTCGCCCAGATTCATCATGCCGAGCTGCCCGCCGCCGCCCGGCAGTTCCATCATCGGCATGGGCGAGGCGGTGTCGGCCAGCTCGAGCTCGATCTCGGTGTCGTCCAACTCGCCCGCGCGCAGGCGCCGGGCGAAGGCATCGCGGGTGGCGGGCGAGGCGTGCTCGCCCACCAGCGCGGTGATCACCCGGTCCTCGGCCGCGGCGTGGGCGGCGGCGCGCACGTCGGCGCGCTTGCGCTCGCGCACCAGCCCCATGGCGACCTCGACCAGGTCGCGCACGATCTGCTCGACATCCCGGCCGACTTACCCGACCTCGGTGATCTTGGTTGCCTCGACCTTGACGAAGGGCGCCCCGGCCAGCCGCGCCAGCCGGCGCGAGATCTCGGTCTTTCCCACCCCGGTGGGCCCGATCATCAGGATGTTCTTGGGAAAGACCTCCTCCCTCAGCCCCGCCTCGAGCTGGCGGCGCCGCCACCGCCCCCTCAGCGCCACGGCAACCGCGCGCTTGGCCTCGCGCTGGCCGATGATGAAGCGGTCGAGCTCGGAGACGATCTCGCGCGGGGTCAGCTCGGTCATGGGTATCCCATCGAGGTTAACATCAGGCATACGGCCAGTAGCGCCACCACCAGGTCGGCCGGGGCTGCGGAATACGCCCCCCCGGCCCCAGAATCCACCCCCGCCTCAGCGCCCGCTCGTGCAGCCAGGGCCAGGCCCCGATCCCGATGGCCCCGATCAGCGGGAACAGCCAGGCCCAGTCGAAGCGCGTCAGCGTGAACCCCAGCGCCGCGCCGACGGCGATCGCGGCGGGCTTGAGCATGGCCATCTGCGCCGCCATCATCACCCCGATCCGGTTCAGCCGGAGCGCCCAGACAGCCGCCGCCGCCCAGGCCAGCGCCAGCGCCGCCAGGTTTAAGGGCCCCGGCGCCAGCGCCAGCCAGCGGCCGACCACCAGCGCCAGGATGCCCGCGCCGATCACGTGCAGCGGGCGCGCCGCCGCCAGCCCGAAATCGTCGCCGTTGAGATCGAGCCAGCGCGCCAGCACCACCGCGCCGGCCGAGAGCGCCAGCACCCCGGCGACCACGCCCGGCGCCTCGAGCATGGCCGCGAGGATGCCGCGCGGGCTGAAGCCCTGCACCTGCGCCAGGTGTGCCGGGTCGGTGCCGTACATGCCGAAGAAAAGCGCGATGATGCTGAACGTGACCACGGGCGAGACCAGCCCGGGCAGGCGGAAGCGCAACAGGAACAGGAGCATCAGCGCCGCCGCCGTGCCCGCGACCACGGCGCCGCGATAGGCCTCGGGCGCGGCGCGCATCTCGGGCGTGATCAGGCTCATGCCCATGCCCATCGACAGCGCTCCGACGATGGCCAGCGCGCTGCCCGGCCAGACCAGCCCGCGCCGGCCCGCGACGACCTCGTCCGCGGCCCAGCACAGCACGCCCGTGGCCAGCAGCCACGGCCCCATGTCGCCGCCCGTCGCCCACAGCAGGAAGCCCACCAGAAACACCCAGGCGAGCACGATCCCGCCCGCCTGCGCGGCCTGCCGGGCCCGGTGCTCCAGCGGGCGCCCCGCCGGGTCGATGCGGGCCGGCCTCATCTGCCGATGACCTCGAGGGTGACGTTGGGGTTGGTATAGACGCAGATCTGGGCGGCGATCTCCAGCGCGCGGCGCGCGATCTCCTCGGCGTCGCGGTCGGTGTCCGCCATCGCCCTGGCCGCGGCCAGCGCATAGTTGCCGCCCGAGCCGATGGCGCAGATGCCGCCCTCGGGCTCGAGTACATCGCCCGCGCCGGTGACCATCAGCAGGCTCGCGCCGTCGGTCACGATCAGCATGGCCTCGAGCCGGCGCAGGTACTTGTCGGTGCGCCAGTCCTTGGCCAGCTCGACGCAGGCGCGCATCAGCTGGCCGGGCGCCGCCTCGAGCTTGTGCTCGAGCCGCTCGACCAGGGTGAAGGCGTCCGCCGTGGCCCCGGCGAAGCCGCAGATCACGTCGTGCCCGCCGGGTGCGATGCGCCGCACCTTGCGCGCATTGGCCTTGACCACCGTCTGGCCTTGGGTCACCTGGCCGTCGCCGGCCACGGCCACCTTGCCGTCCTTCATCACGGCGACGATGGTCGTGCCGTGCCAGCTCGCGCCCCGATCCGTCATGCCCCGGCTCCTCGCTGCTCTCTCCCATATAGCCGGGCGCGCGGGGAAAATCACGGGGTCGCAGATCGCGGGGCTGGCCTCGGGCAGGCGCGCGAAGTATACGGGCGCGACGGCAGCGAAGGGCCCCGGGGAGAGGCGCGAGGCATGCGCAAGGCGAGCGTCAGCCGCAAGACGGCGGAGACAGCGGTCGAGGTCGAGATCGACCTCGACGGCACCGGCAGCTACGACAACGATACCGGCGTCGGCTTCTTCGACCACATGCTCGACCAGCTCGCGCGGCATTCGCTGATCGACCTCAAGGTCAGGGCCCAGGGCGACCAGCACATCGACGACCACCACACGATCGAGGACGTGGGCATCGCGCTGGGCAGGGCGCTGGCGCAGGCGCTGGGCGACAAGCGCGGCATCCGGCGCTACGGCTCGTGCCTCTTGCCGATGGACGACACCGCCGTCGAGGCGGCGCTCGACCTCTCGGGCCGGCCCTACCTGGCTTGGGCCGTCGCCTTCACCGCGCCCAAGATCGGCAGCTTCGACACCGAGCTGGTGCGCGAGTTCTTCACCGCCTTCGCCATGCAGGGCGGCGTCACGCTGCATGTCGAGCTGCGCCGCGGCGTCAACAGCCACCATATCGCCGAGGCCGCCTTCAAGGCCGTGGCCCAGGCGCTGCGCGCGGCCGTCGAGCCCGACCCGCGCAAGGCCGACGAGGTGCCCTCGACCAAGGGCGCGCTCTGAGCCATGCGCATGCGGCTCTACACGCTGCACCAGCGCAAGGGCAGGATCGAGGCGATCTGCGACGGCTTCGACCTCTCGGCCTTCCTGCTGCCGCCCATATGGGCCCTGTGGCGCGGGGCCTGGGCGACGCTCCTGGTGCAGGTGGCGCTGTTCGCCGGGGCATCGCTGTGGGGGGCGCCGGGGGTCGCCGTGATGGGCTTCGGCATCGCGCTCATCCTCGGCTTCGAGGGCGCCGCCGTGCGCCGCGCCGAGTTGCGCCTGCGCGGCTGGCGGCGCGTCGGGCTGGCCGAGGCGCGCTCGGCCGCCGGGGCCGAGGAGCTGTGGCTGACGGGCGAGGCGCTGGCGGACGGCGCCCCATGACCACCGCCATCATCGACTACGGCTCGGGCAACCTGCGCTCGGCCGAGAAGGCGTTCCAGCGCATGAGCGCCGAGACCGGCGGCGCCGTGGTCGTGACCTCCGAGCCCGAGGCGCTGGCGCGCGCCGCGCGCATCGTGCTGCCCGGCGTGGGCGCCTTCGCCGACTGCCGCGCCGGGCTGATGGCGATCCCTGGCCTGTTCGAGGCGATCGCCGAGCGCGTCGCCGCCGGCGCCCCGTTCCTCGGCATCTGCGTCGGCATGCAGCTCATGGCCAGCCGCGGGCTCGAGCACCGCGAGACCCCGGGTTTTGGCTGGATCCCCGGCGACGTGGTGCGGCTGGCGCCGGCCGATCCGGCGCTTAAGGTGCCGCATATGGGCTGGAACGCGCTGACCGTGACCGCCGAGCACCCGGTGCTCGTGGGCATCTCCACCGGCGACCACGCCTATTTCGTGCACTCCTACCACCTGGCGTGCCGCGACCCGGCGCACCGCCTGGCCCATGTGACGCACGGGGAAGAGATCGCCGCGGTGGTCGGGCGCGAAAACATGGTCGGCACCCAGTTCCACCCGGAGAAGAGCCAGGCCACCGGCCTGCGCCTGATCGCCAACTTCCTCGCCTGGCGGCCCTGAGCCGGAGCTCGAGCGCATGATCCTCTACCCCGCCATCGACCTCAAGGACGGCCAGTGCGTGCGGCTCCTGCGCGGCGAGATGGCGGCGGCCACCGTCTATGGCGCCGACCCCGCCGCCCAGGCCCGCGCCTTCGCCGACGCCGGCTGCCGCTGGCTGCACCTCGTCGACCTCAACGGCGCCTTCGTCGGGCGCCCGGTCAACGGCGCGGCGGTCGAGGCGGTCCTGGCCGCGGTCTCCGTCCCGGTGCAGCTCGGCGGCGGCATCCGCGACATGGCCACCGTCGAGGCGTGGCTGGGCAAGGGGATCGCGCGGGTCATCCTGGGCACCGTGGCGGTGCGCGAGCCCGCCCTGGTGCGCGAGGCCGCGCGTCGCTTCCCCGGCCGCATCGCGGTGGGCATCGACGCGCGCGGCGGCCGGGTGGCGGTGGCGGGATGGGCCGAGACCACGGAGATGGACGCCCTCGAGCTTGCCCGCAGCTTCGAGGACGCCGGCGCCGCCGCCCTGATCTACACCGACATCGAGCGCGACGGCGCGCTCGAGGGCCCGAACGTCGAGGCCACCGCGGCCTTGGCCCGCACCGTCTCGATCCCGGTGATCGCCTCGGGCGGCGTCTCCTCGCTTGACGACCTGCGCGCGCTCAAGGCCTGCGGCGCCCGCCTCGACGGTGTCATCTGCGGCCGGGCGCTCTATGATGGGCGGATTGATCTGGCCGAGGCCGTGGCGTTTTTGCGGGAGCGAGCCTGAATGCTCAAGATCCGCGTCATACCCTGCCTCGATGTCCGCGACGGCCGCGTCGTCAAGGGGGTCAACTTCGTCGACCTGCGTGACGCCGGCGACCCCGTGGAGCAGGCGCGCGTCTACGACGCCGCCGGCGCCGACGAGCTGTGCTTCCTCGACATCACGGCGAGCCACGAGGAGCGCGGCACCATCCTCGAGGTCGCGCGCCGCACCGCCGAGCAGTGCTTCATGCCGCTGACCGTGGGTGGCGGCGTGCGCACGCTCGAGGACATCCGCGCCCTCCTGCTCGCCGGCGCCGACAAGGTCTCGATCAACACCGCGGCCGTGAGCGACCCCGACTTCGTCGCCCGCGCCGCCGAGAAGTTCGGCGCCCAGTGCATCGTGGTCGCGATCGACGCCAAGACCACCGCGCCGGGCCGGTTCGAGATCTTCACCCATGGCGGGCGCAAGCCCACCGGCATCGACGCGGTCGACTATGCCCGCGCGGCCGAGGCCCGCGGCGCGGGCGAGATCCTGCTCACCTCGATGGACCGCGACGGCACGCGGGCGGGCTTCGACGTGCCATTGACGCGCACCATCGCCGACGCGGTCGGCATCCCCGTGATCGCCTCGGGCGGGGTGGGCACGCTCGACCACCTGGTCGAGGGGGTGCGCGAGGGCCATGCCTCGGCCGTGCTCGCCGCCTCGATCTTCCATTTCGGCCAGCACACCATCCAGGAGGCCAAGCGGTACATGGCAGATCACGGCATCCCGGTGCGCCTATGAGCGATATCCTGACCCGACTCGCCGCCACCGTCGCCGCGCGCAGGGGCGCCGACCCGGCGGCCTCGCACACCGCGGCGCTGCTGGACAAGGGCGCGGCCAAATGCGCCGAGAAGTTCGGCGAGGAGGCGGTCGAGGCCATCGTCGCCGCGGCGCGGGGCGAGCGCGCCCAGCTCACGCGCGAGGGCGCGGACGTGCTCTACCATTTCCTGGTCATGCTCGAGGCGGCGGGGGTGAGCCTCGACGATGTGCTCGCCGAGCTCGAGCGCCGCGAGGGCACCTCCGGCGTGGCCGAGAAGGCGGCGCGGTCCAGGCCGCGCTAGGGCGGCGCCGGGCCGCACAGGCTCGCGCGGCGTTGACCATGAACCACGTCCATATGAAAAGTGACGTGTTTTCAGTCACTTGGATCTGTGTCCACGTGTGGACAGGGGCGCGGCGGCCTAGGCTTCGCTTTCCGCGGGCACCTCGATGTGCCGGGCGATGAAGCGTCCGGCGCGTGCCACCGTCTCGTCGGCTTCGCGGATCGTGCCCGCGAACAGTGGCCAGGCGTGCGGCATGTCCCGCCACAGCTCCAGCGTCACGTCGCCCCCCGCCGCGCGCAGCCGCTCGGCCATAGCCACGGCGTCGTCGCGCAGGATCTCGGACTTCGACGCCGTGATCATCGCCGGCGGCGGGTTCTCGTAGGTCCCCAGCGCCGGCGAGGCCAGCGGGTCGGCGCTCGGGGCGTCGCCGAGATAGAGGCCCGCCACCTCGGCGAAGCGGCCCATCGGCAGCATCACGTCGCGGCGCGCGTTCTGCTCCAGGCTCGGCCGCGTCATGGTCAGGTCGGTCCAGGGCGAGAAGGCCACGGCGCAGGCGGGCCGCGGCAGCCCTTCGGCCGCGATGCGCAGGATCAGCGCGAAGACCAGCCCGCCGCCCGCCGAGTCGCCGGCCAGCGCGATCCGGTCTGCCCGGTGGCCGGCCTCGAGCAGGTGACGGTAGGCGGTGAGCGCGTCCTCGAGCGCCGCTGGGAACCGGTGCTCGGGCGCCAGCCGGTAGTCGGGCAGCAGCGCCCGGGCATCGGCCGCCCCGGCCAGCCAGGCGCCCAGGTGCCGGTGCGTGCGCGGCGAGCCCGTCAGGTAGGCGCCGCCGTGCAGGTAGAGCACGACGCGGTGCCGGTCTGGGCGGCCGCGGCTGGCCCACAACGCCTCCATGATGTCGCTGTCGTTGCGCCGGATCGTGTCGGGCACGAAGTGCGCGTCCTCGGGCGCGCGGAAGAAGCGTGCGTCGCGCTCGAAGCGCTCGCGCGCCACCGCCGGCCGCTTCACCCAGACCAGACCCGTCTTGACCGTGAGGCGCAGGAAAAGGCTGAGCAGCCGCAGCCGGACCGAGCGGGCCATCAGCTCGCTCCGCGCGCGTCCCGGCGGCGCTCGATCGCCTCCCAGATCATCGCCGCGATGTTGGTGCCGTCGAAGCGCTCGACCTCCTGGATGCCGGTGGGCGAGGTGACGTTGATCTCGGTCAGCCAGCCGCCGATCACGTCGATGCCGGTGAACAGGAGCCCGCGCTCGCGCAGGGTCGGGCCGATCGCCGCGCAGATCTCGCGGTCGCGCGCGCTCAGGGTGTCCTTCACCGCCTTGCCGCCCACATGCATGTTCGAGCGCGTCTCGCCCTCGGCCGGCAGGCGGTTGATGGCGCCCACGGGCTCGCCCTCGACCAGGATCACGCGCTTGTCGCCGCCCTCGATCTCGGGCAGGTATTTCTGCGCGATCAGCGGCTCGCGCGAGATGTTCATGAACAGCTCGTGCAGCGCGTTGAGGTTCGCGTCGGCATGGCCCAGCTTGAAGATGCCGGCGCCGCCGTTGCCGTAGAGCGGCTTGAGGATCATGTCGCCGTGGCGCCGGCGGAAGTCGCGCAGCGCCGGCAGCGAGCGGGCGATCATGGTGGGCGGGATCAGCTCGGGGAAGTCCAGCACCAGCAGCTTCTCCGGGCAGTTCCTGACCCAGAACGGATCGTTCACCACCAGCGTCCCGCGCGGCAGCTTCTCCAGCAGATGCGTGTTGGTGACATAGGCCATGTCGAAGGGCGGGTCCTGGCGCAGCAGCACCACGTCGAAGTCGCTCAGCTCCCGCGTCTCGCGCTCGCCCAGCGTGAAGTGGTTGCCCTGCTCGGCCCGCACCTCGACCGCCCAGCCCGGCGCGGTCAGGCGCCCGCCCTCCCAGGCCAGTTCGGGCGCGTGGTAGTAGAACAGGCCGTGCCCGCGCGCCTGCGCCTCGAGCATCAGGCGGAAGGTGGTGTCGGCGCGAATGTTGACCGACTGGATCGGGTCCATCTGCACGGCAACGTTGAGGCCCATGGTCTCTCCCGGGGCAAGCGACGCTCGACGGGCGCGGCTGCCTCAGCCGGCGGCGGCCACGGTCTCCACCCGGCGCGGATCGTCGATCGTCAGGACGTGGCTGACCACCTTCTTGACGCCGGCGATCTCCCGGGCGTGCTGGACCACACGCTCGAGCTCTCTCTTCGAGCGCGCGAGCCCGGTGAGGTGCACCACCCCGTCGATCGTATCGACATTGTAGTTCACCGAACTCACGTTGCTATCCGTCAACAGCGCCAGCCGCAACGTGTTCGAGATTTGCACGTCGCGCAGATAGGCCATGGTGCCTTCACCCTTGCCGACCTTGAGCGCGTCCTCGACCGAGGTCACACCGTCGGTCTTCCACGCGATCTCGGTCGCGGTCACCCTGTCCTGGCGCGTGGGCACCGTGCCGGTCAGCACCACGCGCCCCTCGGTCACATGCACCGAGACGTCGCGGAAAAGCTGGCCGGAATGGTTCAAGAGCCGGTTGTTGATGCTCAGCACGATGGCGTTGTCGTTCATCACGTCCAGCGTGCTGCGCTCTTCCATGACGGCGCTGCCGACGACTGCGCCGCCACCGATTGCCACGGGGGCACAGCCAGCGAGGACAAGCCCCGCGGCCACGAGGAAGGCTTCGATTTTCATGTTCCTGCTCCGCCTCAGTACTCGTCGAAGGTGCGGGCGTTCTCGATGATCTCGATGCTGCCGTCGGCGCCGACCAGCGCGGCGTCGAAGCGGCAGCCCCGGACCGGGCCCGTCTTGTCGCTCTCGACCAGCATATACCGGGTCGCGGCCAATCCCAAGCGTTGCCATTGCCGCTCGGTGATCGACTCGGCCGCCCTGGCGCGCGAGCGGCGCTTCTTGACCTCGACGAAGACCAGGGTCTCGCCCTGGCGCAGGATCAGGTCGATCTCGCCGGCCTCGCTGCGGTGGCGCCGCGCCAGGATCTGCGCGCCCCGGCGCTAGTAGGCGCGCGCCACCTGCTCCTCGGCGGACAGGCCGCTGCGGTAGCCTTCGCGCCCGCGCCGCGCCCTCATTTCCGGGCCATCGCCAGCGCCCGGGCATAGACCTCGCGCCGCGGCAAGCCCAGCCGCTCGGCCACCTCGCGGGCGGCGTCGCGCACGGACTGCGTGGCCAGGCTTTCCCTGAGGGCCGCCTCCAGCGTCTCGGGCTCGGGCTCGCGCGCCGCGCCCGGCGGGCCGGCCAGCAGCACCACCTCGCCCCTGGGTGCGCCCGCCCCGGCATAGTGCCGGGCGAGCTCGCCGAGGCGGCCCCGGCGCACCTCCTCGAAGCGCTTGGTCAGCTCGCGCGCCACGGCGCCGTCGCGCTCCGCGCCCAGGAGCTCGGCCATGTCCGCCAGCGCCGCCGCCACGCGCCGCGGGCTCTCGTAGAGCACCAGCGTCGCCTTGACCCCCGCCAGCGCCGCCAGCGCCTTGCGCCGGGCGCCGGGCCTGGCCGGCAGGAAGCCGGCGAAGAGGAAGCGGTCGCTCGGCAGCCCGGCCAGGGTCAGCGCGACCACCGCGGCCGCGGGGCCGGGCACCGCGGTCACGGCGACGCCCGCCTCGCGCGCCTCCTGCACCAGCCGATAGCCGGGATCGGCGATCAGCGGCGTGCCGGCGTCCGAGCACAGCGCCACGCTCAGGCCGTCCTTTAGCCAGCCCATGAGCTGCGGCCGGCGCTCCGGCCCGTTGCGGTCGTTGTAGGAGACCACCGGCCGGCCCCGCGCCGCGATCCCGTGCATGCGCATCAGCTTCAGCGTCTCGCGGGTGTCCTCGGCAGCGACAGCGTCCGCCGTATCCAGCACGTCCAGCGCCCTGAGCGTGATGTCGCGGGCGTTGCCGATCGGCGTCGCTACCAGATAAAGGCCGGGTGCCAGCCGTCCGGAGCCTTCGGCACCGCGTTTACTTTGCGCTGCGCCGCTCATAACGTCCGGCATATCACGGCCTCGTTTCGGGGCATGGCTCCCTGTATAGTCGCCGCGCGCCGCCAAGAGAAAGAGGATCACATGCTTCGCCCGCTTCTGTCTGCCCCGGGGGTCGTCCCCGGCCTCGCGCTCGCCGCCGGTCTGGCCCTCGGCCTTGCCTCCTGCGGCCCGGGGCCGAACATGGGACAGCTGCCCGAGACGCCGGCACCGGCGAGGCAGCCCACCGCCTCGGCGCCGGGCGGGCAGGCGATGGTCAACCCGAACGGACCGGTCACCGTGGCGCTGCTCGCGCCGCTGACCGGCCAGGGCAACACCGCCGAGATCGGCAAGGCCATCGTCAATGCGGCGCAGATGGCAGCGACCGACCTGGCCGACCGCTCGCTCAAGCTCAGCGTGCATGACACGCGCGGCACGGCCGAGGGCGCCCGTGCCGCGGCCGAGGCGGCGGTGGGCGAGGGCGCGGCGCTGATCGTCGGGCCGCTGTTCGGCGCCAACACGCCCGTGGTCGGCCAGGTCGCGAGCCGCGCCGGCATCAACGTCATCTCGTTCTCGAACGACAGCGCGGTGGCGGGCGGTCCGGTCTTCGTCTCAGGGTTCCTGCCCGAGGCGGATGCCGCGCGCATCGTCAGCTACGCTGCGGCCCAGGGCGACAACCGGCTCGCCGTCTTCTACCCCGAGACCGCATACGGCCGCGCCGCGCTGCGCGGCGCCCAGCGCACCGCCGGCAGCGCTGGCGCCACCGTGGTCGTGGCCAGCAGCTATCCGCCCTCGTTCCAGGGCATCCAGGACAGTGCCGGCTCGTTCTCGGGCGCGGCGCAGGCGGCCGGGGCCAACGCGCTGCTGCTCCCGGATTCGGGCGAGGGGCTCAGCTCGGCGGCCGCCTTCCTCGACTATGGCGGGCTCGACCCGGCGAAGGTGAAATACCTCGGCCTCGGCCAGTGGAACGGCCCCGCCACGGCGCGCGACGCAACGCTGAGGGGCGGCTGGTTCCCGGCGCCCGACCCCAGCCGGCTCGACACCTTCACCGGCCTCTACTCGACGCGCTATGGCGCCCGGCCGCCGCTGGTCGCGGTGCTCGGCTACGATGCGGTGCAGGCGGCGGGCCAGCTCCTGGTCGACGCGCGCGCGGCCGGCTCGCGCACTCCCTTCGGCCGGGCCGAGATCACCCGCGGCCGGGGATTCCAGGGCGTGCTCGGCCCCTTCGGCTTCGAGCCGGACGGCACCAGCCGGCACGCGCTCGCGGTGCTCGAGGTCGGCGCGAACGGCTTCCGGGTGATCGACCCGGCGCCCACCCGCCTCGACCTCGCGATGTGAGAGCCGCATGGTCGCTACCGTTCAGAAGGCACCCGGCCAGAAGGGGTCCGGCCAGAAGGGGCCCGGCAAGTCCCCTCGGGGCTCGCCCGAGCGGACATTTGCCGGCCTCGCCCACCTGATCGGGCCGGCCGAGATCATTGCCGATCTCGGTGAGCTCATGGCCGCGATCGACGCCATCGCCGCGCGCGCCGCGCCGGACCAGGCCAAGCAGCCGGTCATCGACCTGATCGGCACCGAGCTGAGGCAGGCCCGTGAGAAGGTGCACGCCGCGCTTCTCGCCCACCCCCAGGCAGGCCTGCGCATCGCGCGCAGCTACGCCC
Source organism: Thermohalobaculum sp. (assembly GCF_058622915.1). Classification (NCBI taxonomy): domain Bacteria; kingdom Pseudomonadati; phylum Pseudomonadota; class Alphaproteobacteria; order Rhodobacterales; family Paracoccaceae; genus Thermohalobaculum; species Thermohalobaculum sp. Next base: position 11,933 of record NZ_JBZSYN010000004.1, read on the forward strand.
ACATCGCCGACGTCGTGGTCGCCGCCGTCTATCACTTCTGCGCCCAGCACCTGCACCCCGCCCCGATCCGCACCAAGGGCGAGCAGCTCGCCGTGGTCGGCGTCGGCGGCACTGGCCGGGGCGAGATGGCGCCCTACTCGGACGTGGACCTGCTGTTCCTCACGCCGTGGAAGCAGACGCCGTGGGGCGAGAGCGTGATCGAGAGCATGCTCTACATCCTGTGGGACCTGAAGCTGAAGGTCGGCCAGGCGGTGCGCTCGGTCGAGGAGTGCATGCGCCAAGCCAGCGGCGACATGACCATCCGCACCTCGCTGCTCGAGATGCGCTTCCTGTGCGGCGACCGCGAGCCGCATGCCGAGCTCGAGGCGCGGCTGTGGAAGGAGCTGTTCAGCCGCACCCGGCAGGAGTTCGTCGAGGCCAAGCTGGCCGAGACGGAGGAGCGGCACGCGCGCCACGGCGGCTCGCGCTACCTGCTCGAGCCCAACGTCAAGGAGGGCAAGGGCGGCCTGCGCGACCTGCAGTCGCTGCACTGGATCTCGAAATACATCTACCACACCGAGAACGCCTGGGACCTGGTCGAGATGGGCGTCTTCGAGCACGACGAGGTGCAGCGCTTCGCCGACGCCTCGAAGTTCCTCTGGGCCGTGCGCTGCCACCTGCACGAGCTGGCGGGCCGCGCGCAGGAGGTGCTCACCTTCGACCGCCAGGTCGAGATCGCCCGGCGCATGGGCTTCGCCGACCGCGAGGGTCGCATAGGCGTCGAGCACTTCATGCACGCCTATTTCCGCCATGCCAAGAATGTCGGCGACCTCACCCGCATCTTCTCGGCCGCGCTCGAGACCCAGCACGCCAAGCGCCGGCCGAAGCTGTCGACGCTGTTTCGCAATCTCGGCTTCCACGGCCTGTCGGGCGCCGCCGAGGGGCCCTTCGTGGTGCGCGACGGCCGGCTCAGCGTGCGCGACGACGAAGTCTTCGCCGAGGATCCGGTCAACCTCTTGCGACTGTTCCACGAAGCGGCCCGGCTCGGCGCCCACATCCACCCCGCCGCGCTCAGGCTGGTCACGCAGAGCCTCGACCTGATCGACGACGGCGTTCGCCACGACCCGGACGCCGCGGCGCTGTTCCTCACCATGCTCACCGACCGGGAGAACGGCGAGTGGCTTCTCAGGCGCATGAACGAGACTGGCGTGCTCGGGCGCTACATCCCCGAGTTCGGCCGCGTCGTCTCGATGATGCAGTTCAACATGTACCACCACTACACGGTGGACGAGCACACCATCCAGGCCATCGCCGTGCTCGACCGCATCGAGCGGCTCGAGGAGGACGACGCCCACCCGGTCTCGACCGAGATCGTGCGTGCCGGCAACCTGAACCCGCGCGTGATCTTCATGGCCGCGTTCCTGCACGACCTGGGCAAGGGCGAGCCGCGCGACCATTCCGAGGTCGGCGGCGAGATCGCCGAGGCGGTCTGCCCGCGCCTCGGCCTCGACGAGGCCGAGACCGAAGCGGTCGCCTGGCTGGTGCGCCACCACCTGTTGATGTCCGACGTGGCGCAGAAGCGCGACACCTCGGACCCGCGCACCGTGCGCGACTTCGCCCGCATCGTGCAGAGCCCCGGGCGGCTCAGGCACCTGCTGGTGCTCACCGTGTGCGACATCCGCGCGGTCGGGCCCGGCGTGTGGAACAACTGGAAGGCCCAGCTCCTGCGCCGGCTCTACTGGGACACGCGCGACTTCCTCACCGGCGGCAGCGCCGAGGTCAGCCACGCCGCCCGGGTCGAGGAGGCCCGCGCGGCCCTCGATGCGCGCCTTGCCGACTGGCCGGCCGCGGAGCGCGCGCACGAGCTCGGCCGCCATTACCCGCCCTACTGGCTCGGCCTCGACACCGACACGCACGCGATCTTCGCCGAGCTCGGCCGCGAGACCAAGGCGACCGACCGTTTCTCCTCGCGGTTTTTGCCCGACGACAGCCACGACGCGACCAAGGCCTGCCTCTACATGGCCGACCATCCGGGTATCTTCGCGCGCATGGCCGGGGCCTTCGCCATCGCCGGCGCCAACACGGTGGACGCGCGCACCTATACCAGCGCCGACGGCATGGCCTGCTCGACCTTCTGGATCCAGGACCGCGAGGGCCACCCCTTCGAGGAGTCGCGCCTGCCGCGGCTCAAGCGCACCATCGAGCACATCCTCAAGGGCGAGGTGATCGCCCGCGAGGCGCTCGACCAGCGGCGCCGGGAGAAGCGGCGCGAGCGCTCCTTCACCGTGCCGACCCGCATCGTGTTCGAGAACGACGCCTCCGAGCTGTTCACGGTGATCGAGGTGAACGCGCGCGACCGGCTGGGCCTGCTGCACGTGCTGGCGCGCACGCTGACCCGGCTCAACATCAACATCTTCTCGGCGGTGATCGCGACCTATGGCGAGCACGCGGTCGACGTGTTCTACGTCAAGGACCTGTTCGGCCACAAGATCCGCAACCCGCAGAAGCTCAAGAAGATCGAGCGCAGGCTGATCGAGGTGATCGAGCAGATCGAGCCCGGCGAGACATGACGCCCGCGCCGGTCCGCCTCCTGCGCGGCTTCGCCACCGTCGGCGGCTGGACCATGGCCAGCCGCATCCTCGGCTTCGCCCGCGACATCGCCATCGCCGGCTTCCTCGGTGCCGGGCCGGTGGCCGAGGCGTTCTTCGTCGCCTTCCGGCTGCCCAACATGTTCCGCCGCTTCTTCGCCGAGGGCGCCTTCAACATGGCCTTCATCCCGCTCTTCGCCAAGCGGCTCGAGGGCGAGGGGGCCGAGGAGGCCAAGCTGTTCGCCGAGGAGGCCATGGCGGCCCTGCTCGCCGCGCTCATTGCGCTGACCGTGCTGGCCCAGCTCGCCATGCCCTGGTTCGTGCTGGCGCTGGCCAGCGGCTTCAGCGACAACGGCAAGCTCGACCTCGCCGTGGCCTTCTCGCGCGTGGTCTTCCCCTACATCCTGTTCATCTCGCTGGCCGCGCTGTTCTCGGGCGTGCTCAACGCCTTCGGCCGCTTCGCCGCGGCGGCCGCCGCGCCCGTTCTGCTCAACGTCGTGTTGATCGTCGCCATGGGGCTGGGCGCGCTCGCCGGCTGGCAGATCGGCTGGACCCTGGCCTGGGCCGTGTTCGCGGCCGGCATCGCCCAGCTCGCCCTCGTCGCGCTGGCCGCGCGCCGGCTCGGGGTGAAGCCCAGGCTGCGCCGCCCGCGGCTGACGCCCGGCGTGCGCCGGCTGATCGCGCTGGGCATCCCCGGGGCGCTGGCCGGCGGCGTCATGCAAATCAACCTCGTGGTCGGCACCCAGGTCGCCAGCTATTTCAACCACGCTGTGAGCTGGCTTTGGTATGCCGACCGGCTCTACCAGCTTCCGCTGGGCGTGGTCGGGGTGGCCATCGGCGTGGTGCTTTTGCCCGACCTGTCGCGCCGGGTGCGCGCGGGCGATGCGCCGGGCGCGGCCTACGCGCTCAATCGCGCCACCGAGTTCTGCCTGGTCTTCACGCTGCCGGCCACCATGGCGCTGGTCGCGGTGCCGAACACGCTGACCGCGGGGCTGTTCGAGCGCGGCGCTTTCGACGCCGCCGACACCCGCGCCACCGCCGCGGCCCTGGCCGTCTACGGGCTCGGCCTGCCCAGCTTCGTGCTGCAGAAGGTGCTCCAGCCGGCCTATTTCGCGCGCGAGGACACGCGCACCCCGCTGCGCTTCGCCACCGTCGCCATGCTGGTGAACGTGGCCGTGGCGGTCGGCGGCGCGCCGCTGATCGGCTTCATCGCCGCGCCCGTGGGCACCACCGCGGCCGGCTGGGTCAACCTGGCCCTGCTGTGGCGGGGCGTGCGGCGCATGGGCGCCGGCGTCGCCATCGACCAACGGCTGGCTGCGCGCGCGCCGCGCATCGCTGCCGCCTCGCTGGTCATGGGCGCGCTGGTGCTGGGGCTCGCCGAGCTGCACGCGGCCTACTTCCCGAGCCGCCAGGTCGCGGCGCTGGTGCTCGTGGTCGCGGCGGGCGCCGCCTCCTACATGGTGCTCGCCAGCGCGCTGGGCGCCGTGCGGCTGTCTGATCTGCGCAGCGCCATGGCGCGGGGCGCCTGAGTCTCACAGAATCCGGATTGTCTCACAGAATCCGGATCGCCGAGCCCCTGGGCGGGAAGACATAGGCCAGCAGCCATCCGGCGATCCAGCCGCCCAGATGCGCCTGCCAGGCCAGGAGCCCGCCCATGCCGACCAGCCCGATCGCCAGGATCACGTTCAACAGCACCAGGCCGAGGATCCGGTTCCAGATCACTCTGCGGCTCATGCCCGCGCGCCTCAGCGCCAGCTCCTGCCAGGCGGTGATCATGCCCAGGAACCCGAACAGCGATCCCGACGCGCCCACCAGCGGCCCCTGGCTTTGCGTCATCAGCGCGAACAGCAGCGACCCCGCGATCGCCGTGATCACGAAGGTCACGACGAAGCGCCAGGGCCCGATCGCCCGGATCAGCGCGTTGCCCAGGCCCAGGAACACCGCGCCGTTCAGCAGCAGGTGCAGCCAGCCGGCATGCAGGAAGGCGTAGGTGAGGAAGGACCAGACAAGCTCGGGCGCGACGCCGTGCCCGGCCAGCGCGGCCCGGAACAGCGGGTCCCAGAAGGCGAGGTCGTAATAGATCGGGATGCGCCCCAGCCAGGGCGGCAGCAGCCCGTGCGCCACGGCGGCGAACATGACCTCGAACCCGAGCATGATCCCCGCCATGGCCCACAGTACCGGGTGGGCGCCCTCGCTGGCCTCAATGGAGTTTGTCTCTTGCATCCGCGCCTTCTAGCGGCTCTCCTGCCCGAGCGCCACCGCTTCCCTTGACGCGGACGGAAGGCCGCACCATAGAGGCCGACGACGCTTCAAACCCGCCAACGGATTGACCGGCCCACGAGCGAGGCCCCAGGAGCGAGGCTCCATGAGCGAGGCGACCCCCCACACCCCGCGCGTCTTCTCGGGCGTCCAGCCCTCGGGGCTCCTGACGCTCGGCAACTATCTCGGCGCGCTGCGCCGCTTCGTCGAGCTGCAGGACAGCGGCATGGAGACGATCTACTGTGTCGTCGACATGCACGCCATCACCGTGTGGCAGGAGCCCGAGGCCTTGACCGGGGCCACGCGGCAGGTGACGGCGGCTTTCCTTGCCTGCGGGCTCGACCCGACCCGCTCGATCCTGTTCAACCAGTCGCGCGTCGCGGCCCATGCCCAGCTCGCCTGGGTGTTCAACTGCGTCGTGCGGCTGGGCTGGCTCAACCGCATGACCCAGTTCAAGGACAAGGCCGGCAAGGACCGCGAGGCCGCCTCGGCCGGGCTTTACGTCTATCCCGCGCTGATGGCCGCCGACATCCTGGCCTACAAGGGCACCCACGTGCCCGTGGGCGAGGACCAGAAGCAGCATCTCGAGCTGTCGCGTGACATCGCGGCCAAGTTCAACAACGATTACGAGTGCCCGGATTTCTTCCCGCTGCCCGAGCCGTTGATCGGCGGCCCGGCGATGCGGGTGATGTCCCTGCGCGACGGCACCAGGAAGATGTCGAAGTCCGATCCCTCGGACATGAGCCGGATCAACCTGACCGACGGCGCCGACGCCATCGCGCTCAAGATCCGCAAGGCGCGCACCGACCCCGAGCCGATTCCCGAGTCGCTGGCCGAGCTCGACAAGCGCGCCGAGGCGCGCAACCTCGTCGGCATCTACGCGGCGCTCGCCGACAGCACCGTCGAGGCGGTGCTCAAGGACTTCGCCGGGCAGGGCTTTTCGGTGTTCAAGCCGGCGCTGGCCGAACTCGCGGTCACGCATCTCGCCCCGGTGACCGCGGAGATGAACCGCCTGATGGCGGACCCCGCCGAGATCGACCGCATCCTTGCCGACGGCGCCGACCGGGCGCGTGCTCTGGCCGCGCCGATCATCGCGGAAGTCTATGAAAAAGTCGGATTTCTCGGCGCCAGTGGCTGACCTGTGCGCGTCGCGCTTGCGCCCGCTCGCCGCTGCTGCCATCCTTTCTCCGCCCGTCCACAGCCGAGGAGTGGCGCCTTGCGCAAGTTCCTGATCGTCGTCGACGAGACGCCGGAATGCATGAACGCCATGCGGTTCGCGGCGCGCCGGGCGCAGAAGACCCGTGGCGGCGTCATCATGCTCTACATCATCGAGCCCGAGGAGTTCCAGCACTGGGTCGGCGTCGCCGAGGTGATGCGGGCGGAGGCGCGCGAGAAGGCCGAGGAGCGGCTGATGCACCTGGCCGACGAGATGCGCGAGCTGTGCGGCGTCACGCCCGAGTTCGCCATCCGCGAGGGCAAGAAGGCCGACGAGGTGCTCAAGGCCATCGGCGATGACCACGACATCGGCGTGCTGGTGCTCGGCGCCGGCGAGGGCGAGGGGCCCGGCCCCCTGGTCAGCGCCCTGGTCACGCGGATGGGCCACCGCCTGCCGGTTCCGGTCACCATCGTGCCCGGCGGCATGAGCATGGAGCGCATCGACGAGGTCAGCTGAGGGGCGATCCGGCGCCGCAAAATTCTTATAGGTCTTATATAAGACCTATAAGAATTTTCGCACGCCCGGGAGCCGTCCGCGGAGCAGCCGTGGATTTAGAATCATTCTTGATTTTTTTGCTCGGACTTGCCATTTCTGGGCCAGAGCAACGGAGAGCCGAGATGTTCATCCAGACCGAAGCGACGCCCAACCCCGCGACCCTGAAGTTCCTGCCCGGACGGCCCGTGATGGGCGAGGGCACGGCCGACTTCCCGGCCTCCGAGGGGGCGGAGGTCTCGCCGCTGGCCAAGCGCCTGTTCGAGGTCGAGGGCGTGAAGGCCGTCTTTCTCGGCCCCGATTTCGTCTCGGTGACCAAGACCGAGTCCGAATGGGCGCATATCAAGCCCGCGGTGCTGGGCGCGATCATGGAGCACTTCGCCTCGGGCGAGCCGGTGATCCAGGATGACAGTCACGCCGTCTCGCATGCCGACCACGCCGGCCCTGACTCTGAGATCGTCAACCAGATCAAGGAGTTGCTCGACACACGCGTGCGCCCCGCGGTGGCCCAGGACGGCGGCGACATCACCTTCTACGGCTACGAGAGCGGCGTCGTCTATCTGCACATGCAGGGCGCCTGCTCGGGCTGCCCGTCCTCGACGCTGACGCTCAAGCAGGGCATCGAGAACCTGCTGCGCCACTACATCCCCGAGGTGACCGAGGTGCGCCCGGTCGGGCTCTGAGCCGCCCGGCGCGGCCCCGTGATCCTCGCCATCGACACCGCGGCGAGCCAATGCGCTGTGGCGCTGGCGGGCGCCGTGCCGGTGGCCGAGCGCGTGCCCATGGAGCGCGGCCACGCCGAGGCGCTGTTTCCCATGGTCGACTCGGTGCTGGCGCGGGCCGGGGCAAGGTACTCCGACCTGACGCGGCTGGCCGTATGCACCGGCCCGGGCTCGTTCACCGGCGTGCGCATCGGCATCGCCGCGGCGCGCGGGCTGGCCCTGGCGCTCGATGTGCCTGTCATCGGCATCAGCCGCTTCGAGGCGCTGGCGGCCGAGGCGGGGGGCCGCGTCGCGGTCTGCCTGGCCGGGCGCGGCACGACCGTCTATATCCAGAGCTTCGAGGCCGGGGGTGCGCCGCTCGACATGCCGCACATGAGCACCGCGGAAGCCTTGGCCGCGGCGGTTCCGGCCAGCGTGACGCGATTTGCCGGCGACGCGGCGCCCCGCACGGCCGGCGCATCGGCCCTGCTCGGGGACGGCTTGCCCGACCCGGCCGTGATCGCCCGGCTGGCTGCCGGCCGCGCGGCGGGCGGGCCGCCCAGGCCGTTGTATCTGAGGGGCGCCGATGCGGCCCCGCCGCGCGAGGCGCCGCCGCCGATCCTGGATTGAACCATGGTGCTGGTCAGGGAAGACGGATACCCGGCACGGGACCTCAGGCTCGCCGAGGCGCTCGCGCGCATCCATGCCGTCGCCTTCGCCGACGAGGGCCGGCCCTGGAGCGG
>NZ_JBZSYN010000005.1:0-3509 GCF_058622915.1 Thermohalobaculum sp.
ATCGTCGACGATGGCCTCCAGACGGAGGCGATCCTCGGGCGAAACCTCAATGGTGATGCCGGTGCGCATGCCACAGACTCGCATGCCACCGCCGGCAGGGGAATCCCCTCCGGGACTCTTCTGTCAGGTTCCATCCACTAGCCTTGTGAAAGAACCCGGTACACAGACGACCGAACGATCCCCATCCGCCCGGCAATCGCGGTCGCGCCCAGACGGCACTGCTCGGCGACAGCCTCGCGGGTGTGAGCCGCTCACGCGCGACAAGGGCGCCCGCCGGCCAGCGGTAAGGAACGCAGTCGAATCCCGCGCCACCGACCGGCCGGACCTGACAGCAAAGCGGGGTCCTGGGGCCGCGCTCGCTGGAATCGCCGTCGATCCTCGCGCGGACGGGCCGGGGAAGCATTGTCCCAATGGACCACAGGCCGGTCATCAACTAACAATCACATCGGGCCAATTGCGCTGGGCTACCCACACGGAGGCTTGCATGTACCGAAAAATACTCGTCCCGATGGCACTCACTCACAACATCTCGCCCCAGATGCTGCAGGTTGCGAAAGCCCTGTGCGATGACGGCGGCGAAATCATCGCGCTTCATGTCTATGAGACACCGCAGGCCTCGGTCAGTGCCTATCTTGACGAGAGCGACGTCAAGGCTGCTTTCGAGAAGGCACGCGCATTGCTCATGGACAAGCTGAAGGACACCCCGGATGTGACGCCGAAGATCCTGAAGGGCCATTCCGCACGGACGATCATCGATTTTGCCGAAAACAACGGCATCGATTGCATCGTCATGGGCTCACACAAACCAGGGCTCAGCGACTACTTCCTCGGCTCGACCGCGTCGCGCGTCGTGCGCCACGCCCCCTGCGCCGTTCATGTCAATCGTGAAACCGGCTGACACGGCGGCTCACCGGCATCGACGAGGCCGGCATGCAGCGACGGGCCGGGCAGAATCGTCCGTCTGTCGTCGGCGCCGCGCTGTCATCCACGCGTTCGGGCGCGTGCCTCCTCCATGCCGCCGGTGTGACTGCGGACTGCCTGCTCGTGCTCGGTCGTCGCGATGATGCCATGCACCGGTGCGCAAGAGTCGCCCTCGTTGTGCGATCGGGGCGGCCGGGTTCTCCAAGGCGGAACGACCTGTCGATGCTTCCGAGCGCGCCCCTACCTTCCGACGGGCGGCAGGGCGGCGGAGCTGTCCTCGTCGGCTCGGACGGGCCGGCAAGGGCCCTAGGGCCTTGGCGGAGGGGTCTCCTCGGTCTCGCCCATCCCGAGGCCGGCACTGGCCTTGCGCCACGAGCCCATCAACGTATGGCAGCGTGAGCAGTTGATCGGGCAGTTGTCGGGAACGCGGTTGGCTGCGACGCTGTTGACCGCCCCGCAATGGGGGCAGGTGATGGTCCACATGGTCATGGAAGCCTCCCTCTCCATGTCCCGAGATCGGCGAAGTCTAGCGGGCCGTGATGGATTCGGCGAGAGGCATCGAGTGGGCAGGAGCATTATTCGCGTGCGACAGAAGGGCGAGGATGCAGCGGGTTCCACGCCACCGCGTTTCGCCCCGGCACAGGGCACCCCGACGCGGCGCATCATGCCTAGCGAAGCAAAGAAAAGGGGCCCCGCGCGGCAAGCGGGGCCCCGATCCGGAGCAGGGCGAGGAGGAGGGCTCAGCTCTCGGCCTTCGCCTCCTCGCGCTTGATCTCCTGGCCGGTCTCCTGATCGACCACTTTCATCGACAGGCGCACCTTGCCGCGATCGTCGAAGCCCAGGAGCTTGACCTTCACCTCCTGGCCCTCCTTGACAATCTCCTTGGGGTTGGCGCCGCGCTGATCGGTCATCTGCGAGACGTGGACAAGCCCGTCGCGCTTGCCGAAGAAATTCACGAAGGCGCCGAAGTCCATGATCTTCACGACCCTGCCGGTGTAAATGCGGCCGACCTCGGGCTCCGCGACGATGGCGTTGATCATCTCCTTCGCCCTCTCGATCGCCTTGGCGTCGGCCGAGGCGATCTTGATGATGCCGTCGTCGTTGATGTCGACCTTGGCACCCGACTCCTCGACGATACCGCGGATCACCTTGCCGCCCGAGCCAATCACCTCGCGGATCTTGTCGGTGTTGATCTGCATCACCTCGATGCGCGGCGCATGCGCCGAGAACTCGGGCCGGCTGGCGCTCAGCGCCTGGTTCATCTCGGCGAGGATGTGCATCCGGCCGTCACGCGCCTGCGCCAGCGCCTGGCGCATGATCTCCGTGGTGATGCCGGCGACCTTGATGTCCATCTGCAGCGAGGTGACGCCGCGCTCGGTGCCCGCGACCTTGAAATCCATGTCGCCCAGATGGTCCTCGTCGCCGAGGATGTCTGTGAGCACCGCGAAGCGTCCGTCCGACTCGAGAATCAACCCCATGGCGACGCCCGCGACCGGGGCCTTGAGCGCCACGCCGGCGTCCATCATGGACAGCGACGAGCCGCACACCGTCGCCATCGAGGACGAGCCGTTCGACTCGGTGATCTCCGAGACGATGCGGATGGTGTAGGGGAACTCCGTCGCCGGCGGCAGCACCGCCTGCAACGCCCTCCAGGCGAGCTTGCCGTGGCCGACCTCGCGCCGCCCCGGAGGGCCCATGCGCCCGGCCTCGCCCACCGAGTAGGGCGGGAAGTTGTAGTGCAGCAGGAAGCGCTCGCGCCAGTCGCCCTCGAGCGCGTCGATGATCTGCTCGTCATCGCCGGTGCCGAGCGTTGTCACCACCAGCGCCTGCGTCTCGCCACGGGTGAACAGCGCCGAGCCATGCGTGCGCGGCAAGAGGCCGACGTCGCAGTTGATCAGGCGCACCGTGGTGAGATCGCGGCCATCCACGCGCTTGCCGTGGTCGAGGATCTGGCCGCGCAGGATCTCGGCCTCGAGCTTCTTGAAGCAGTCGTCGATCGCCGCGGCCTCGGCGAGCTCCTCTTCGCTCAGGCCAGCGAGCATCGCCTCCTTGGCGGCGGCGATGGCCGCCTGCCGCTCCATCTTGTCGGCCACCGAGAACGCCTGGCGCAGCGGCGCCTCGACCAGGTCGCGCACGCGGGCCATCATGCCCGAGTGATCGGCGGGCTCGAAAGCGAACGGCTCCTTGGCCGCGTCCTCGGCCAGATCGACGATAAGGTCGATCACCGGCTGCATCTGCTCGTGGCCGAAGGTGACGGCGCCGAGCATCTCGTCCTCGGAGAGCTCGTAGGCCTCGGACTCGACCATCATCACCGCGTCCCGGGTGCCGGCCACGATCAGGTTCAGCTTCTGGTCGGGGTTCTCGGACAGCCGGTTCATGTCCGGCACCGCCGGGTTCAGAACGTAGGCGCCCTGCGAGAAGCCGACGCGCGCGGCGCCGATCGGCCCCAGGAACGGCGCGCCCGAAAGCGTCAGCGCCGCCGAGGCGGCGATCATCGCCACGATGTCGGGGTCGTTGACGAGGTCGTGGCTCAGCACGGTGCAGATCACCAGCACCTCGTTCTTGAAGCCCGGCGCGAAGAGCGGGCG
>NZ_JBZSYN010000006.1:0-3602 GCF_058622915.1 Thermohalobaculum sp.
CCCCGAGAGCCCGAAGCACTCGGCCACCACGCCCTGGCCGGCGATGGCCGCGTCGCCGTGGATCAGCAGGGGGACCACCGTGGTGCGGTCGTCGCCGTATTTCTCCTGCTTGGCGCGCACCTTGCCGATCACCACCGGGTTCACCGCCTCGAGATGCGAGGGGTTGGCGGTGAGCGAGAGGTGCACCCGGTTGCCGTCGAACTCGCGGTCCGACGAGGCGCCGAGATGGTATTTCACGTCGCCCGAGCCCTCGACGTCGTCCGGCGCGAAGCTGCCGCCCTGGAACTCGTGGAAGATGGCCTGGAACGGCTTTTGCAGTACGTTGGCGAGGATGTTGAGCCGGCCGCGATGCGGCATGCCGATGACGATCTCCTTCACGCCGAGCGCGCCGCCGCGCTTGATGATCTGCTCCATCATAGGCACCAGCGTCTCGCCGCCGTCGATGCCGAAGCGCTTGGTGCCCAGATACTTGACGTGCAGGAACTTCTCCAGGCCCTCGGCCTCGACCAGCTTGTTCAGGATGGCGCGCCGGCCGCGCTTGGTGAACTGGATCTCCTTGCCGTAGCCCTCGATGCGCTCCTGCAGCCAGGACTTCGCCTCCGGGTCGAGCAGGTGCATGAACTGCAGCGCGAAGGTGCCCTGGTAGGTGCGCTTCAACAGCGCCTCGACCTCGCGCATGGTGGCGTATTCGAGGCCGAGCACGTTGTCGATGTAGATCTGCCGGTCGAGGTCGGCCTCCTTGAAGCCGAAGAAGCAGGGATCGAACTCGGGGTGCCGCACCCGGCCCTGCAGGTGCAGCGGGTCGAGGTCGGCGCCGAGATGGCCGCGCGAGCGGAACGAGCGGATGTACATGATTGCGCGGATCGAATCGCGCGCCGCCGCCTGCACCTGCTCCTCGCCCAGCACCTCGCCGCGGGCGCGCGCCTTGGCGTCGATCTTCTTTGCCATGGCGGCGACGCCGGGCACCGAATCCCAGCGCCCGTCGAGCGCCGCGACCAGCTCGCCGTTCACCTCGGGCGGCCAGTCGGGGCGCGCCCAGGGGGCACCCCCGGCCTCGGCCTCGACCGCGTCCGGCGCGTCGTCGAGGCTGTCGAAATAGCGCGCCCAGCTCGGGTCGACCGAGCCGGGGTCCTTCACGTAGCGGGCGTAGAGCTGCTCGACATATTGGGCGTTGTGGCCCTGGAGGAAGGAGGAAGCGCGAAATCGACCGTTCGGGGTCTGCTCGTCCATCAATCCACGGGGAGGGCTTGCGGCCTCCCGGTCCCTTCAGCTTCGCGGCGGCGGCCCGTGGCGGGACGCCCGGCCCGGCGGCTGCCGGACCCGTTTGCCGCTCAAAATGGGGCGTTTGGCCCCCTGCGCAACGCCGGACGGTAACATGCTGCGGCTGAGGCGCAACTTAAACCGCCCGCCGCCCGGGGGGATGCGGGAATGATCACATTGTTGCGTGGCCCCCGGGCCGCGGCGCCGGCACACGGCACGGCGCGGCCCCGTGGCCTGGCCCGGGGCCGCGCTCCGTCATGCGGTGGGCAGCCGGGAGGTCCCGGCTCGGGGGCCGGGACCCAAGGGGCCGTGGTGGCGCGCCGGGGGGCTGCGGCTAGCCGATCGCCTTGAGGAGCGCCTCGGCCAACCCCGCCGGGCTCTCGGCCACCGAGATGCCGGCGGCGCGCATGGCCTCGATCTTGTCCTCGGCGCCGCCCTTGCCGCCGGCGATGATGGCGCCCGCATGGCCCATCCGCCGGCCCGGCGGCGCGGTGCGCCCGGCGATGAAGCCCGCGACCGGCTTGGCGCGGCCCCTCTTCTTCTCCGCGGCCAGGAAGGCGGCGGCGTCCTCCTCGGCCGCGCCGCCGATCTCGCCGATCATGATGATCGAGTCGGTCTCCTCGTCGCCCAGGAACAGCTCGAGGCAGTCGATGAACTCGGTGCCCTTGATCGGGTCGCCGCCGATGCCGATGCAGGTGGACTGGCCGAGCCCCGCGGCGGTGGTCTGCGCCACCGCCTCGTAGGTCAGGGTGCCCGAGCGCGACACGATGCCGACCGAGCCGCGCCGGTGGATGTGGCCGGGCATGATGCCGATCTTGCAGGCGTCGGGCGTGATGATGCCGGGGCAGTTCGGCCCGATCAGCCGGCTCGCCGAGCCCTCCAGCGCCCGCTTGACCTTCATCATGTCGAGCACCGGGATGCCTTCGGTGATGCACACGATCAGCGGCACCTCGGCGTCGATCGCCTCGAGAATCGCGTCCGCGGCAAAGGGCGGCGGCACGTAGATGGCGGAGGCGTCCGCCCCGGTCTTCTCGCGCGCCTCGGCCACCGTGTTGAACACGGGCAGGCCCAGATGCTCGGAGCCGCCCTTGCCCGGCGTCACGCCGCCGACCATCTGCGTGCCGTAGGCGATCGCCTGCTCGGAGTGGAAGGTCCCCTGCGAGCCGGTGAAGCCCTGGCAGATCACCTTGGTGTTTTCGTCGACGAGGACGGACATCTTCAGGCGCTCCCCTTCACTTCCTTGACGATTTTCTCGGCGGCGTCGGCCAGGTTGTCGGCGGCGATCACGTTGAGCCCCGAGTCGTTCAGGATCTGCTTGCCGCGGTCGACGTTGGTGCCCTCCAGCCGCACCACCAGCGGCACCTTCAGGCCGACCTCCTTGACCGCGGCGACCACGCCCTCGGCGATCACGTCGCAGCGCATGATGCCGCCGAAGATGTTGACCAGAATTCCCTTCACGTTCGGGTCGGAGGTGATGATCTTGAACGCCTCGGTCACCTTCTCCTTGGTGGCGCCGCCGCCCACGTCGAGGAAGTTGGCGGGCTCCGAGCCGAACAGCTTGATGATGTCCATGGTGGCCATGGCGAGCCCGGCGCCGTTGACCATGCAGCCGATCTCGCCGTCGAGCGCGATGTAGTTGAGGTCGTGCTTGCTGGCCTCGAGCTCCTTGGGGTCCTCTTCGGTCTCGTCGCGCAGCTCGGCGATCTCGTCGTGCCGGTAGAGCGCGTTGGAGTCGAAGTTCATCTTGGCGTCGAGCACCTGCAGCCCGCCCGCTTCGGTGACGATCAGCGGGTTGATCTCGACCAGCGAGCAGTCCTTCTCGGTGAAGACCCGGTAGAGCGTCGTAACCAGCCGGGCGCAGTCCTTGAACGCCTGGCCCGTGAGCCCGAGCGCGAACGCCACCTTGCGCCCGTGGAAGGGCATGACGCCGGTGGCGGGGTCGACCGAGAAGGTGAGGATCTTCTCGGGCGTCTTGGCCGCGACCTCCTCGATGTCCATGCCGCCCTCGGTCGAGGCGATGAACGAGACGCGCGAGGTGGCGCGGTCCACCAGCAGCGAGAGGTAGAGCTCGCGCGCGATCGCCGCGCCCTCCTCGAGGTAGACGCGGTTGACCTGCTTGCCCTTGGCGCCGGTCTGGTGCGTGACCAGGGTGTGGCCCAGCATCTTCTTCACCTCGGCCACGGCGTCGGCGTCGGATTTGGCGATTCGCACACCGCCCTTGTCGCCGGCCTCGGTCTCCTTGAAGCGGCCCTTGCCGCGGCCGCCGGCGTGGATCTGCGCCTTGACCACCCACACCGGGCCGCCGAGCTTATCAACCGCCGCCTCGGCCTCGCCGGGCGCGA
>NZ_JBZSYN010000007.1:0-9712 GCF_058622915.1 Thermohalobaculum sp.
CCAGGCCGCCGACGGCGCCGGGGATGGTGCGCAGGAACTCGAGCCCGGCGATGCCGGCCTCGGCGGCCCGCCTGGCCACCTGGGCGTCGAGCGCGGCGGCGCCGGCGCGCAGGCGGTGGCCGGCGAGTGGCGCGATGCCGTTGAAGCCGCGGCCGAGGCGAATGGCGACGCCGGGCAGGCCGCCGTCGCGGATGATCAGGTTCGAGCACACGCCCAGCGGCGTCACCGGCACGTCCGCCGGGCAGGCGGCGAGGAAGGCGGCGAGGTCGTCCGGGTCGGCAGGCTGGAACAGCACCTCGGCCGGGCCGCCGACGCGCAGCCAGGTCAGCTCGCTGAGCGCGCGCATCGGGGTGAGGCGGCCGCGCACCCGGGGCAGCCGGGCGATCAGGCGCACGCCGTCGAGGGCGGCGCGGGCGGTCGCATTGCACGCCGCAGCCGAGGCCGGGGCGGTGTCCCGTCCCGCGGCGCCCTGCCCCGGCCCGGCCGCCGTCATGCCACCCTCATGCCGCGCCCGCGACGCGCGCGCCGCGCCGCGCGAGCTCGCCGGGCAGCGCGTCGGCCCAGGCGGAGATGGAGCCGGCGCCGAGGCAGACCACGATGTCGCCCGGCCGCGCCTGCGCCGCGACGAAGTCGGCCAGCCCGTCGGGCGCCTTGAGCGCGTGCGCCGAGCGGTGGCCGTGGGCGCGCAGGCCGCCGACCAGCGCGTCGCGGCTGACGCCCTCGATCGCCGGCTCGCCGGCGGCGTAGACATCGGCGATGGCGACCACGTCGGCGTCGTTGAAGCAGGCGCAGAACTCCTCGAACAGGTCGTGCAGCCGGGTGAAGCGGTGCGGCTGGTGGATGGCGATCACCCGGCCGCTGGTGGCCGCGCGGGCGGCCTTGAGCACGGCGGCGATCTCGACCGGGTGGTGGCCGTAGTCGTCGATGATGCGCGCGCCGTTCCACTCGCCGACCTGGGTGAAGCGGCGCTTGACGCCGGAGAAGGCGGCCAGGCCGCGGCGGATGTCGTCCATGGAGATGTGCAGCTCGCGCGCGACGCCGACGGCGGCGAGCGCGTTGAGCACGTTGTGCTCGCCGGGCAGGGCGAGGCTCAGGCCCTCGTGGCGCGTTCCGTGGCGCCCCCCCTCGCGCTCCCCCTCGCGCTCCGCCGACTCGCCGTGCACGACCACGTCGAACTGCATGCGGCCGTCCTCGTAGCGCACGTTCTCGGCGCGCAGGTCGGCCTGGCGCGACAGGCCATAGGTGACGACGCGCCGGTCGGTGACGCGGCCGATCAGGCTCTGCACCTCGGGGTGGTCGATGCAGGCGACCAGCGCGCCGTAGAAGGGGATGTTGGAGGCGAAGGCCTCGAAGGCGTCGCGCAGGGCGTCGAACGAGCCGTAGTGGTCCATGTGCTCGGGGTCGATGTTGGTGACCACGGCCACGGTGGCGGGCAGCTTGACAAAGGTGCCGTCCGATTCGTCGGCCTCGACCACCATCCACCGCCCCTCGCCCGGCCGGGCGTTCGAGCCATAGGACTGGATGATGCCGCCGTTGATCACGGTGGGGTCCTCGCCACCCGCGTCCAGCAGTGCCGCAACCAGCGAGGTGGTGGTGGTCTTGCCGTGCGTGCCGGCCACCGCGACGTTGGAGCGCAGCCGCATCAACTCGGCCAGCATCTCGGCGCGGCGCACCACCGGCAGGGCGTGGGCGCGCGCGGCCTCGAGCTCGGGATTGCCGCGCTTGACCGCCGAGGAGATGACGACGACGCGGGCCTCGCCCAGATTGGCGGCGTCGTGGCCGATCCAGACCGCGGCGCCGAGCGCGCGCAGGCGCTCGACGATGGGCGACTCCTTCAAGTCCGA
The DNA here is from genome assembly GCF_058622915.1 of Thermohalobaculum sp. NCBI lineage: Bacteria > Pseudomonadati > Pseudomonadota > Alphaproteobacteria > Rhodobacterales > Paracoccaceae > Thermohalobaculum > Thermohalobaculum sp. The sequence goes on from NZ_JBZSYN010000007.1 coordinate 1,845, forward strand.
GCCCTGCACCGCGTAGCCCAGGTTCAACAGCACCTCGGCGATGCCGGACATGCCGATGCCGCCGATGCCGACGAAGTGGATCGGGCCGATGTCGATGGGCAGGGCGGTGGCCGGGCTCACACGGGTCTCCTCTGGGGAATTGGTGTCGCCGGGGGTATCAGGCGGCGGGTTTGTTGCCAAGTTCCTCGACCAGGTCGGCCAGCTCGCGGGCGGCCTGCGGGCGCCCGACCCGCCGGGCCGCGGCGGCCATGTGCGCGGCGTGGGCGGGGTCGGCGAGGATGGCGCGGATGCGGTGCGCCAGCACCTGCGCGGTGAGGTCCGCCTCGGGCGCGAGGACGGCGCCGCCGGGCTTCGCCAGGGCCATGGCGTTGGCGCTCTGGTGATCCTCCGCGGCGTGCGGATAGGGGATCAGGATCGCCGGGCGGCCGATGGCGGCGAGCTCGGCCACGGTCGAGGCGCCGGCGCGGCAGATGACGAGCTGCGCGGCGGCGATGCGCCGCGGCAGGTCGGCGAAGAAGGGGGCCAATTCGGGCCTAACGCCGGCCCCGGCATAGGCGGCGGCGACCGCGTCCTCCTCGCCGGGGCGGACCTGCTGGGTGACGCGCAGGCGGCGGCGCAGGGTCTCGGGCAACAGGGCGACGGCGGCGGGCACCAGCCGGGCGAGCGCGGAGGCGCCCTGGCTGCCGCCGAACACGAGCAGGCCGAGCGGGCCGTCGCCCGGCGGCGCGTACGGCGTCGCGGCGGCGGCCAGCGCGGCATCGCGCACCGGGTTGCCGACATGGACCAGCGCCGCCCCCGCGGGCGGATGCGCCAGCGGCCAGGTGCCGCAGGCGACGCGGTCGACGCGGCCGGCGAACAGCCGGTTGACGCGGCCCAGCACGGCGTTTTGCTCGTGGATCAGGCGCGGCAGCCCCATGCGCCAGGCGGCGGCGAGCGCGGGCAGCGCGGGATAACCGCCGAAGCCGGCGATGCAGGCGGGCCGGTCGGCGCGGAAGCGCCGCGTCGCGGCGCGGACGCCGGCGAGGATCTGGAACGGCGCGGCCAGGCGGACCAGCGCGCCGCCGCGGCGATAGGTGGCCGAGCGCAGCTCGACGCGCTCCACCGCCGGCGCGAAGCCGTCGGCATAGCGCAGACCGCGCGGGTCGGTGGCCAGCTGCACGCGCCAGCCGCGGCGCAGCATCTCCTCGGCCAGCGCCTGGGCGGGGAACATGTGCCCGCCGGTACCGCCGGCGGCGATGACCAGAAGCGGCGGGCTCACGCCGCGCTCCGCTCGGCCGCCTCCCTGGGGCGGCTGCGGGTCAGCGCCAGGAGCGCGCCCATGGTGATGGCCGCGGCCAGCATCGACGAGCCGCCATAGGAGATGAAGGGCAGCGTCATGCCCTTGGCCGGCAACAGCCGGGTCGCCACCGCCATGTTGACGAAGGCCTGCAGCCCGATCACCACCGCGAGGCCGGTGCCGGCCAGGCGCACGAAGGGATTGCGCTCGTCGACCAGCCGGGCCAGGGCGCGCAGGGTGATGAAGACGAACAGCCCGATGATGACGACGGTGAGCAGAAGGCCGTATTCCTCGGCCGCCACGGCGATGATGAAGTCGGTATGGGCGTCGGGCAGGGTCCACTTCACCGAGCCCTGCGCCGGGCCGACGCCGAAGAAGCCGCCCTCGCGGATCGCCGACTGGGCATAGCCGATCTGGGTGTGCGGGTTGATCTCCTCGGCCAGGTAGCTGTTGATGCGGCCGGCGAAATGGCTGGAGTTGGCATAGGCGAAGGCCCCGCCGGCGCCGATCAGGCCGCCAAGCACCAGGAGCATCGCCACCGGCGCGCCCGAGACGAACACCATCACCGACCAGACCGCGAGCACCAGAACCGCCTGGCCGAAATCGGGCTGCAGCGCCAGCATCACCGCGATGCCGATGGCCACGATCCCGGTGATGGTGCGCCCGGGCGGGCCGAAGCGCTCGTAGGAGCCCCACATCAGCCAGGCCGAGGCAAGCACGAAGCCGGGCTTGAGGAACTCGGAGGGCTGCAGGCTGATCAGGCCCAGCGAGTACCAGCGGATCGCCCCCTTGCCGAAATCGGTGCCGAACCAGGGCAGCGCCGCCGTGGCGGCGAGCGCCACCACGAAGAGGTAGACGCCGAGCCGGCGCACGGTGGCGATCGAGCACATGGAGACGACGGCGATGACCACGATGCCGAGCAGCGCGAAGACCGCCTGGCGCACCACGTAGTGGTAGGTCCACAGGTCGTTCCGGTGCGCCAGCGGCGGCGAGGCGGCGAGCGAGAGCACGATGCCCAGCACGAACAGCACGAGCAGCGCACCGAGGCTCCAGCGGTCCACGGTCTGCCACCAGTCGCCGACGATCGATTGCTCGGCGCGGGGGGGCGCAGGGCGCGCTGCGGGCGCGGCGCGGACGGCGAGCTCGCTCATGCCCTGGCCTCCCCAACGGCCTCGGCGGTCATCAGCGCCGCGGCCAGGGCGCGGAAAGCCTCGCCCCGGGCCTCGAAGCCGGTGAACTGGTCCCAGCTGGCGCAGGCGGGCGAGAGCAGGATCACGTCGCCGGGCCGGGCCTCGGCCCAGGCCTGCGCGACGGCACGCTCGAGCGTGCCGCAGCGGGCGTGCGGCACGTCCGAGAGGGTCGCTGCGAAGGTGGCCTCGGCCTCGCCGATCAGGTAGGCGCGGGCGAGGCGCGCGAACAGCGGGCGCAGCGGCTCGATGCCGCCTTCCTTCGCGCGGCCACCGGCGATCCAGCGGATGTTGTGGTAGGCGAGGAGCGCCTTCTCGGCGGCGTCGGCATTGGTCGCCTTGGAGTCGTTGACGAAGCTGACGCCGCCGGCCTCGCCGACCAGCTCCATGCGGTGGGCGAGGCCGGGGAAATCGAGCAGCGCCGGCTCGATCTGGCGCGGGCCCAGGCCCAGCGCGCGGCAGGCAGCATAGGCCGCGGCCGCGTTCTGGTGGTTGTGCGCGCCCTTGAGCGCGGCGGCGCGCATGTCGATGGCCGCCTGCTGCTTGCCTGCGCGCCACTCGGTCAGGTGGTTGCGATGCATGAAGACCGACCAGCCCTCGCCGCGCGGGCGGGAGGTCACCGAGACCAGGATCGGGGCCTCGAGCGTGTCGGCGAGGAAGCGGCCCTCGGGCTCGTCGATGCCGATCACCGCGCGCTCGGGGCCGCCAAGGTCGAACAGGCGCCGCTTGGCGGCGAAATAGCCGCCCCGGCCGCCATGGCGGTCGAGGTGGTCGGGCGAGAGGTTGAGAAAGACGGCGACATCGGGGGCGAGCGCGCGGGCGAGCTCGATCTGGTAGGAGGAGAGCTCGACGACGATGGCCTCGCCGGGGCGGGGCGGGTCGAGGTCGAGCACGCCGCGGCCGATATTGCCGCCCATCTGGGTCGGGCGGCCGGCGGATTTCAGCACGTGATGGATCAGCGCCGTGGTGGTGGACTTGCCGTTCGAGCCGGTGACCGCGACGACCTTCGCGGCGGAACCCTCCCCGGGCCCGGCGGCGAGCAGCGCGCGGAAGAACAGGCCGACGTCGTTGTCGAGCGGCACGCCCGCGGCCTGTGCCGCGGCGACCGCGGGGTGGGGCGCGGGGTAGAGATGCGGGATGCCGGGCGAGACGACCAGGCAGGCGAGGCGCCGGGCCTCGCGCTCTCGCGCCAGCTCGGCGGTTTCGAAGCCCTCGGCGGCTGCGGCCCGGCGCACATCCGCGGCGTCGTCCCAGACCAGCGGCAGGGCGCCGCCGGCGCGCAGCGCGCGGGCGGCGGCGAGGCCGGACCGGCCCAGCCCCAGAACCCCGACCGTGCGGCCGGCATATGCGGCGAGCGGGATCATCTGATCTTGAGCGTCGCCAGACCGATCAGCGCCAGGATCACCGAAATGATCCAGAAGCGGATCACGATGGTGGCCTCCTGCCAGCCCTTCTGCTCGAAGTGGTGGTGGATCGGCGCCATCCTGAAGACGCGCTTGCCGGTCAGCTTGAAGCTGGCCACCTGCACGATCACCGAGACCGCCTCGAGCACGAACAGGCCGCCGATGATGGCCAGCACGATCTCGTGCTTGGTGGCGACCGCGATGGCCCCGAGCGCGCCGCCCAGCGCCAGCGAGCCGGTGTCGCCCATGAACACCATGGCCGGCGGCGCGTTGAACCACAGAAAGCCCAGCCCGGCGCCGATCAGGGCGGCGGCGAAGATGGTGATCTCGCCGGTGCCGGGGACGTAGTGCAGCTGCAGATACTCGGCGAAGTCGACGCGGCCGACGACGTAGGCGATGATGCCGAGCGAGCCGGCGGCGATCATCACCGGCATGATGGCGAGACCGTCGAGACCGTCGGTCAGGTTGACCGCGTTGGCCGAGCCGACGATCACCAGCATGGCAAAGGGCGCGTAGAACAGCCCGGCGTGGATCAGCAGGTTCTTGAAGATCGGCACGGCGATGGCGTTCTGCAGCGAGACGGGCTGCAGCAGCGTGATCCACACGGCGGCGCCGAGCGCGATCAGGAAGCCCGCCGCCAGACGGACCCGGCCGGGCACGCCATGGTGCGAGAACCTGCGCACCTTGAGGAAGTCGTCGAGGAAGCCGATCAGGCCGAAGCCGAAGGTGACCAGAACCACCACCCAGACGAAGCCGTTGTCGAGCTTGGCCCACAGAAGCGTCGAGACCAGGAGCGCGCCGAGGATCATCACGCCGCCCATGGTGGGCGTGCCGGCCTTGGCCGTGCGGTGACGCTCGGGCCCGTCGTCGCGGATCGGCTGGCCCTGCTTTTGCAGGCGGCGCAGCCAGTTGATGATCGCGGGGCCGAACAGGAAGGCAAACAGCAGCGCCGTCATCAGCGCGCCGCCGGCCCGGAAGGTGATGTAACGGAAGAGGTTGAAGACGTCGCCGCCCTCGCTGAGTGGGGTCAGGAGGTGGTAGAGCATCCCTTACTCCTCGTCCGGCGCGTGCGGCGCCCGCGCCTCGCCCAGCGCCTTGATCGAGTCGACCACCCGGCGCATTGCCATGCCGAGAGAGCCCTTGACCATGCAAACGTCGCCCGCGTCAACCAGCCTGCGCGCGCGGGCGGCCAGCGCGGCGCTGTCCTCGAACCATTCGCCGCGCTTGTCGGGGGGCAGCGCCGCGTGCAGCTGGCGCATGCGCGGGCCTGCCAGGTGGACGAGGTCGATGCCGGCGATCTCGGGCAGCCCGGCGAGACCGGCATGCAGCGCGTTCTCGGTGGGGCCGAGCTCAAGCATGTCGCCGAGGAAGGCGATGCGGCGCCCGCGCGAGATGCGGCCGGTGTCGTGGGTCACGGGGCTTGCCGCCAGCACCGCCAGCGCGGCGCGCATGGAGGCCGGGTTGGCATTGTAGGCGTCGTCGATCAGGGTGATCGCGCCGTCGATGCCGGCGGGGCCGAGCGCGACGCGCCAGCGCTGGCCGCGGCCTTCGGGCGGGCTCCAGCCGGACATGGCCAGCGCGGCGCGGGCGAGGTCGCCGCCCACCGCGGTGACCGCGCCGAGGCCTGCCACGGCGTTGAGCGCGAAATGCGCGCCCGGGGCGCCGAGCTTGAAGGTGACTTGCTGGCCCAGGATGCGCGCCCGCACGATGGTGCTGAGGCCCGTGATCGCGGCGCTCTCGAGCAGGAGGTCTGCATCGGCGGTGCCGAAGCCGAGGATGCGCGCCTCGCCGGCCTGCGCGGCGAGGCGGGCGAAATGCGCGTTGTCGCGGTTGAGGATGGCGGTGCCGCCGGGCTCGAGCCCGGCGAAGATCTCGGCCTTGGCATCGGCGATCTGCTCGACCGAGGCGAAGGCGGCGAGGTGCACCGCCTCGACCGCGGTGATCAGCGCCACATGCGGGCGGGCCAGCCGCGACAGCGGCGCGATCTCGCCGGCGTGGTTCATGCCCATCTCGAGCACCGCCCAGCGCGTGGCAGTGGGCATGCGCGCCAGCGTCAGCGGCACGCCCCAGTGGTTGTTGTAGCTCTTCTCCGCGGCATGCGTCGCGCCCTGGCTGCCGAGCATGGCGCGCAGCATCTCCTTGGTCGAGGTCTTGCCGACCGAGCCGGTGACGGCAATGACGCGGGCCGCCGAGCGGGCACGCGCCGCGGCGCCGAGCGCGCGCAGGCCCTCGAGCGTGTCGCGCACGACGAGCAGGGGGGAGTCGGCCGCCACGCCGTCGGGGATGCGGCTGACCAGCGCGGCGCCGGCGCCCTTGCCCAGCGCCTCGGCGACGAAGTCGTGGCCGTCGCGGCTCTCGCCCGCGAGCGCGACGAACAGCTCGCCGGTGGCAAGGGTGCGGGTGTCGATCGAGACGCCGGTGACATGGGCCCAGCCGCCGCGGGCCTCGCCGCCGGTGGCGGCAGCGGCGTCGGGCGCGCTCCACAGCGGCGCGGTCATCGCCCTCCTCCCAGGGCGCTCTCGACGCCGTCGAGGGCGGCGACCGCGGCCGCGGCCTGGGCGGCATCGTCGAAGGGCAGCAGCTCGCCGCCGACCTCCTGGCCCTGCTCGTGGCCCTTGCCGGCGATCAGCAGGCAGTCGCCGGGCTCCCTGAGATTGTCGACGCCGGCGAGGATCGCCGCGGCGCGGCCGCCGATCTCCTGCGCCCCGGGGCAGCCCGCGAGCACGGCGCGGCGGATCGCGGCCGGGTCCTCGGAGCGCGGGTTGTCGTCGGTGACGATGGCGATGTCGGCGCGGCGCGCCACGGCCTCGCCCATCAGCGGGCGCTTGCCCGGGTCGCGGTCGCCGCCGGCACCAAACACCACCACCAGCGTGCCGGCGCAGTGCGGGCGCAGCGCGTCGATGGCGGTGGCGAGCGCGTCGGGGGTGTGGGCGTAGTCGACGTATACGGCGGCACCGTTGGCGCGCCGCGCGGCGAGCTGCATGCGCCCGCGCACGCCGGTCAGGCCGGGCAGCGCTGCGAACACCGCCTCGGGCGCGACGCCGGTGGCGATGGCGAGCCCGGCGGCCAGCGCCACGTTCTCGGCCTGGAAGTCGCCGATCAGGTTCAGGTGGGCGCGATGGGTAAGGCCGTCCCAGCCGAGCACGACATCCTGGCCCTCGGCATGGAAGCGCAGCTCGAGGATGCGCAGCGCCGCGCCCTCGGCGCGGCCGACCGGGATGACGTGCAGGCCGCGCCCGGCGGCCACGGCCCGGGCGCGCGCGAAGCTGGGGTCGTCGGCGTTGAGCACCGCGGTGCCGTCGGCGGGCAGCAGCTCGGTGAACAGGCGCATCTTGGCCGTCACATAGGCCTCGTGGTCGGCGTGGTAGTCGAGGTGGTCGCGGGTGATGTTGGTCAGCGCCGCGGCGGCGAGCCTGACCCCGTCGGGCCGGTGCTGGGCGAGGCCGTGGCTCGAGGCCTCAATGACGGCGTGCGTCGCGCCGCCCGCGGCGAGCCGGGCGAGCAGGGCGTGCAGCGTGATCGGGTCGGGCGTGGTGTGGCCGAGCGGCTCGTCGAGCCCCGCGCCCTCGACCCCGGTGGTGCCCAGGGCCGCGGCGCGGTAGCCCGCGGCGGCCCAGATCTGGCGCAGGAAATGCGCGGTCGAGGTCTTGCCGTTGGTGCCCGTGACGGCGGCCATCAGCCGCGGCTGGGCGCCATAGAAGCGCGCAGCGGTCAGGGCGAGGAGGTGGCGCGGCGCCTCGGTGAGAAGGAAGGGCACGGGCAGGGGGCCGATGTCGCGCCGCGCGGTCTCGACGCCGGCGCCGGTCGCCACAACGGCGACGGCGCCCTGACGCACGGCGTATTGCGCGAAGGCGGCGCCGTCGAGCCGGGTCCCCGGCACGGGGAAGAAGACGTAGCCCTCGCGCACGGCGCGGCTGTCGACCGCGAGGCCCGTGACCGGCGTGTCGGGGCGCGGCTCGGGGCCCAAGGCCTCGAGCCCGGCGAGGCCGAGGCCGGCGAGCG